>JASLCO010000312.1 GCA_030146505.1 Moraxellaceae bacterium | reverse complement strand
AGAAGGGCAGCAAGGTCTACGTGGAAGGCTCCCTGCACACCCGCAAGTGGCAGGACAAGCAGACCGGCCAGGACAAATACAGCACCGAGATCAAGGCCAGCACCATGCAGATGCTGGATTCCCGCAACGCGGGCGGCGGCCTCGACAACCAAGGTAACGAAGCAGGTTTCGCGCCCGTTAATGAGTACGACCGGCAGCCCCAGCGCAGCCAGCAGCAGAACAGCTACGCCCAGCAGACCCGTGGTGGCGGCTTCGGTGGCCAGCAGGGCAATCGCGGCGGCGGCCAACAGCGTCCGCCGGCTGACGATTTCGACGACGACATTCCCTTTTAACTCACCCTCTCACTGGAGCATGTCATGAGCACTGAAACCACTGAAATGAAGCACCCGGAAATCGCACTGACTCCCGTGGAGTCATCGCAGATTCACGCCATCGGCCACGATGCCGCCAGCAACACGCTGGCCATCCAGTTCAAAAACAAGTCTGGCCCGTCTGGCGTGTACCACTACGCCAACCTCACGAGCGAGGACTTCGAGAAGTTCCGCACCGCCGAATCGCTGGGCTCTTACTTCGGCAAGCACATCAAGCACGCCGAGGCCCATCCCTACACCAAGGTGGCTTAACTGCCACCCGTGTAACCGTCATCAACCACGAAAGGACAATGACATGACCGCAACAATCGTCACTACCCTGAATATCCCGGCCTTCGGCCAGCGCTGGGACGAGCACAATGGCATCCTGGTCGGCCTCCAGCATCTGCATGGCAAATTCCGCGCCCTCATCCGGCCGGAAGGCGACAAGTTCAAATTCCATGAACCGCTTGGCGCCTACGGCGTCAAGGTCGAGTTTGAAGATGAATTCGATGATGGCATGGCCGGCACTATTGCTTTTGCCAAGGCCGGCTCTCCGGTCTGCCAGAAAGTCCTTGAGCTTGAGGACGACCGTGGCAACAAGGATTTCTTCGTTCCTGCCGCCGGCCAGAACCACCACCTTTTCAGTCACCCCGACGTTCGCAAGATTTGCGACACGGAAGACTGGCAATGGAGCGTGACGCCCCACGGCTCCCACGGCGCCTGGTACCAGTACTTCGGTGATGGCTCCTCCCTCATCGACAGCAGGGGCAGCAAGGCCCTCGTCCGTCCCCTCCGCAGTGTAATTCTGTAATTCGATGATTAAGTAATTCGGTGGGCCGAAAGGCCCGCCAAGGTTTTCAGCATGGCCTTGCACACTGAACTTGAAATCTACCCGGTGGCAACAGAGTGGCTGGACGTTGCGACAGAGCTCACGCGGAACATTCCGCGCTCCTATAAGCGCAAGTTCACCGACATCATCGTGGATTGGGCCGTTGAAATGGCTGTCCTCATCATCGAGGCAAATATTGCTCGGGACAAGGCGCCAGTGATCGACCGGATTCTGATGTTCCAGAGAAAGACAGACCTCCTTGTCAGGCTTTTCAACGACAAGCACTGGATTTCTCCCAAGCAGTTTGCCACTGCCATTGCCCTTGTCGTCTCCATCGGCAAGCAAGCACAGAAATGGAAAGGTTCAAGTCGCCTGCCGCAATCGGGTTACGGCCCGGCTGCCCGTGCGCAAGAAACTGGTTGTGCCGCTGCTCCTACTGAGCACCGTGACGCGCATAAGGGAAACCGCCGGCAACGTCCGGCAGGTCCCGCGCAGTCTCCGGGCTGATTTGTTTTCAGCTCGGCGACGTAGATAGCACAACAAAACGCCCAACGGCTCCCACAACGCCTGGTACCAGAACTTCGATGATGGCAACTCCAACATCAACAACAGGAACAACAAGGGCCTCGTCCGTCCCCTCCGCAGCTTCTTCTGTGGTGTGGGGCCATGCTGACTCTTTCTTTGCCGACCTCGTACAGGCTTATCTGGATTGCCGGAAACACAAGCGGAACACCCGGAGCGCACGCGCTTTTGAAATGCGCCTTGGGGAAAATCTGGTTGAGCTTCACGAGGAACTGGTATCCCAGACCTACTATCCGGGCACCTCCAATTGTTTCGTGGTGACACGCCCGAAAGCCCGCGAGGTCTGGGCTGCTCAATTCCGTGACCGGGTTGTCCAGCACCTGCTGTACAACAAGATCGCGCCCCGCTTCATTTCCGGCTTCATTGCCGACTCCTGCGCCTGCATCCCGGGCCGGGGCACCCTGTACGCTGCCGAGCGCCTGGAATCCAAGGTCCGCAGCGTCACCCAGAACTGGAAGCGGAAGGCTTTTTATCTCAAGTGTGACCTCGCCAACTTCTTCGTTTCCATCGACAAGAACGTCGTCTGGAAGCTGCTGACCGAAAAGGTCGTGGAGCCCTTCTGGAAATGGCTGACCGGCGTAGTCCTGTTCCACGATCCGCGCCAGGACTTCATCTACCACGGCGACCCCGCCCTCATTGAGAAGGTGCCATCACACAAGCGCCTGATGAGCTGGGCTGCCCGGTTCGGTATGGCCATCGGCAACCTGTTCAGCCAGTTCGTCGCCAACGTGCTGCTCAACGTGCTTGACCAGTTCGTCAAGCACACCCTGCGCTGCAAGCATTACATCCGGTATGTGGACGATTTCATTCTGCTGCATACCGACCCACGCCAGTTGAGCGCATGGCTCGCCCAGATCGACGCCATGCTGCCGGCATGGCTCAACGTCCGTCTCAATCCCAGCAAGACCATCATCCAGCCCGTTTCCCGTGGCGTGGATTTCGTTGGCCAGAACATCAAACCGCATCGCCGCAACATACGGCGCCGGACAGTCACGAGTGCCATACAGCGCATACGTACTGCCCCAGCCGATGACCTCTTCGCCATGGGCAACAGCTATCTCGGCCTCGTCCGACAGGCCAGCCATGGCCATAACGACCAGGCGCGTATCTCCAAGGAACTGCTGCGCCGTGGCTTCACCGTGGATTTCAGCCTCAACAAGATTTATCGGAGGGCGGCATGAGTGACTTGAAGCAAAGCGCCGACTATGTGCGCGAAATGGAGGCCAAGGTGCATCGCCTTGAGGCCAGTGAAAAAGAGTTGATATGGCAGTTGCGCGATGCCCAAGCAGCGGAACTGGCTGCCACGGTCGAAGTCGAACGCCTGAATAAGCTCATCAACAACCCGCACACCGAACACTTCCTGTCGGCTGTACAACTTGAGGCTGCCCACCAGCAGGAGCGCTGGGCCTCATCGCATGACGCCGGGAAAGAAGACGCGGACTGGTTCTGGCTCGTGGGCTATCTCGCCGGCAAGGCAATTCGGCCCGGCCAGACGCAGGAAAAGCGTCTGCATCACATCATCACGACCGCAGCCGCCTGCCTCAACTGGCACGGCCGGGCGTCGGGTACACATACCGGCCACAGCATGGCTGTTCGCCAGCCCAGCATGCGGCCGGGACTTTCTGCCGAAACACAGGCACAGATTGATGGCGAGGTGACGGCATGACCAGCATGCAACCAATTGTTCGAGAGGTCCTGCACGGTCATATCTTCTGCGGCCTAGGTGCTGGAGCCAAGGGATTCAACCTTGGTAAAGCTCGTGTCGGCAACATGATCGCGAAGCCTCGCTGCATCGGTGGGATTGATGTCATGCCTGCTGCTATCCGTGATTTCAATAAGCTGGCCGGTGCTGTTGGCACTGTGATGGATCTTTTCTCGCGCCAGCAATACGTGGCCTTTCATGGAAAAGAGCCTCCCATTAACTGGAGAGAAGCTACGCCGGACGACATCCGCCGGGCCATGGGCAACGAGAAACCACACATCTGGTTTCTGTCCGCGCCATGCAAGGGCTTCTCCGGACTGCTACCCAAGAACAAGTCGCTGAGCGCCAAATATCAGGCACTGAATGAACTGACCTTGCGCGGCATCTGGCTGGCTCTTGAAGCCTACAGGGACGACCCGGTCGAGCTGCTGGTCTTTGAAAATGTCCCCCTCATCCAGAGCCGCGGCAGGCATCTGCTGGACCAGATTGTCGAGCTACTACGCGCCTACGGCTATGCCGTGGCCGAAACCACGCACGACTGCGGAGAGCTGGGCAACCTGGCTCAGAGCCGTAAGCGCTTCCTACTGGTGGCACGCCACACCGCTAAGGTGCCGCCGTTCCTGTATGAGCCGGAGAAAAAATCTCTGCGCGCCGTGGGCGACATCCTGACCCGCATGCCGCTTCCCGGCGACTTGGCCGCCGGCCCCATGCACAGGATCCCGGAGCTGCAATGGAAAACCTGGGTCCGCCTCGCTTTTGTGGAAGCCGGCAAGGACTGGCGCAGTCTCAATCGCTTAGTGGTGGAAAACGGACACCTGCGCGATTACCTGATCGTCCCGGAATACCGCGGCGGCTACATGGGCGTGCACGACTGGGCCGATACCATGGGCACCGTGGCCGGCCGCAGCACGCCCACCAATGGCGCCTTCTCCGTGGCCGACCCGCGCAGCAGCTTCACCGGCGAATACAGCCAGTACGGCATCCTGCCCTTCGACCAGCCCTCCGGCGCGGTCAGTGCCCAGTCCGCACCTGGTGGTGGGAAATATTCTGTCGCCGACCCACGCATGGATGGCGTGCGGCACAACAACGTGTTCCGGATTGTTCCCTTCACTTCGCCGGCCGGTACCGTCACGGCTGGTGGCCACCCTACCGCAGGCGGACAGGCTGTTGCCGATCCGCGTCCGGCCTGGGAGCGCCGCTACAACAACATGGCGGTGATGGACTGGGAAAAGCACAGCAACACCGTGATCGCCGGCGGCAAGGGCGTACAGGGCGGCTGGATGTCTGTAGCTGACCCACGGCCCAACATGAACCGCCAGCGCGGCGACCACTATCTCACCGGCGGCCACTACGGCGTCACCAGTTGGGGCGAACCCTGCGGGGCAGTATCTGCCTCTGCCTGCCAAGACAACGGCCGCTGGAGCGTGGCCGACCCCCGCCTGCCGGATGCCAATCAGAACATGGTGGCCATCATCCGCGCGCTCGACGGCACATGGCACCGCCCCTTCACCACTCTGGAGCTGGCCGCCCTGCAGTCGATCATTGAGCCGGAGGAATACCTCGAGCTCGACGGCACCAGCGACAGCGAATGGCGTGAACGCATAGGCAACGCGGTACCGCCGGCCGCAGCTGAAGCTATTGCCAGCGTGATGGGCACCACCCTGCTGCTGGCGTGGTCCGGCGAAACCTTCGTGCTCGGGCAGACGCCGATATGGGTGCGCCCGGTGGCCGTGGCACTGGCCGTGGATACGGGGGTGCAGCCGTGATTCCCACAACAGCCGTCAACCGCGACCCCGCAGTGGACCACCTGCTGGCGTGCAACGACAACGTCCCGGTCTATCTCGATATGGTCATGCTGGAGGCGGACTCGACCTTCGCCTTCCAAGGCTCGCGCTGGCTTGCTGATATCGCCCCGCACCTGATCGGTGACGAGCTCGGCGCCCGCATCGCCCGCGCGAAGGAAGCCGCGCAGGTCCGCTCCATGGCTGAGGCCCGACTGCCGAAACACCTGCTGTACACGAAGGGCTGGCCGACTGCAGTGCCGACACGTGCGGAGGCGCAGCTGCTGGCTGAGGTCCGCCGCACCGTGTCCGATGCCGTCGGCATCAAGGTCGCCTACCTGCATCCGGACAACATCATCGACCGCTACGACGAGCTGCTGCGGCTCAAGGTGGCGGCATGACTGACCTCGTCCTCCCCGTGAAGCGCGTCTATTTCGAGCAGATGCGCGATGGCACCAAGCCTTTCGAGTTTCGCCTGCGCACACCGTACTGGCGCAAGCGCCTGATGGTGGGCGCGCTGGCTCGCACCTTCGACAGAGTTGTCATCACGCTGGGCTACCCCAAGGCCGACGACCATGCGCGCCGCCTCGTGCGGCCGTGGCGCGGCTTCGAGGTGCAGACCATCACCCACGAGCACTTCGGGCCGGCACCGGTCGAGGTCTTTGCCATCAGGGTGAACGAATGAGCCAAGGCCGCGATTTCCTCATCCACTATGCCCGGGTGCAGCTAGCCCAGGCCCGCCACTTTCGCGAGCGCGAGCAGCGCCTCGGCTGGGACAGCGGCTACAGCGCCTCATTGCTTGCCGCTGCTGGACGAGCCCGCCGCGACGCTATGGCCTGTTGCCCGGCTCCGGCACCAGCGCAGGGGGAGCTTTTCGCATGAGCGAGCGCAAGGAATCCCTGAATCAGTACTTCACGCCGGCCTGGGCTGCCGAGCTTCTGGTGCAGCGTTACTTCGGTGATCTCACGCCGGCAGATGCAGTGTGGGAACCATCCTGCGGTGACGGCCGCTTCCTGGCCGCGATTCCGCCGGATGTCGAAGCCTTCGGGACCGAGGTCGACCCGTATTGGGCAGAGAAGGCCCGGGCCCACAGTGGCCGCGATGTCATCACGGGCGACTTCCGTACCGCGTCGCTGCCGTGCCGGCCAACGGCGGTCATCGGCAACCCGCCCTACGAGGCCGCGCTGATTGACGCCCTGTTGGACCGTTGCCTCGAGTTGCTGGACTACGACCAGCGCGTCGGGCTGCTACTGCCGGTGTACTACTTCCAGACCGCAAGCAAGGTCGTGCAGTTAAGCCGGAGGTGGTCGCTGTCGCAGGACCTGTTGCCGCGGAATCTTTTCCCGGACGGGCTGACGAAGCCAATCATGTGGGCGACGTTCATCAAGCAGCGCCGAACCGTGTTGTCGGGGTTCTTCCTCTGCCCGGAGGTCGATGCCCTCACCGGCATGCACAAGGACATCCGCGGACTCTTCGTCGGCAACCGCTCAAGCGCGACGTGCTGGCGCGACGCCGTGGCCCTGGCACTGGAAACCTGCGGCGGCCGCGCCACGCTCCAGCAACTCTACGCCGTCATCGAAGGCAATCGGCCTACAGAAAACCCATGGTGGCGGGAGAAGGTCCGGCAGATAGCGGGCCGGCATTTCGTGCGCGTCGATCGCGGTGAGTTCGCCCTGCGGGAGACAGCATGAAATTGAACGAATGCTTTGTCGGCGACTGCCGCGATGGGATGCGCCAGATGCTTGCCGCTGGCGTGAAGGTGCAGACCTGCGTCACCAGCCCTCCCTACTTTGGGCTTCGGGATTACGGTCACGAAGGGCAACTCGGCCTTGAGGAAACACCTGATGAATTCATTGTCCGCATGGTCGAGGTTTTCAACCTTGTTCGCGAGCTGCTTGCGGATGACGGTGTCCTCTGGCTGAACATGGGCGACAGCTATGCGGGCTCATGGGGTGCCGAGGGCCGCTCTACGTCGCACGGAAACTCCGCGTACAACGCAAGCGTCAGCTCAAGAAACCAGATAACCAATCACCAAAAAAAGTCGCGCCGGCTCGCCCAAATGCAGGGCACGACCATCAAGGCAAAGGACTTGTATGGAATTCCGTGGATGCTCGCCTTTGCCCTGCGTTCATGCGGCTGGTATCTGCGCCAGGACATCATTTGGCACAAACCGAACCCGATGCCCGAATCCGTGCGGGATCGCTGCACGAAGGCCCACGAGTACGTTTTCCTATTTTCAAAGTCAGAGCGCTATTTCTATGACTTCGAGGCCATGCAAGAGCCAGTCAGCGAGAACACCAAGCCTCGCAGATCAAACAATGGTGTCGGCTTCGGCCATGGCAGTGATGCATCTGCCGGCGGCAGTCGTGAAGGCCGAGGGCGTGTTCGGAAACTGGAAGACGCGAATAGCAGAACCAAAAACAATGACAGCTTCGATCAGGCGATGGCCGTCATGCCAGAAAAGCGCAACCGGCGAAGCGTGTGGACGATAGCCACAGAAGCCTACTCAGGGGCGCACTTTGCCACCTTCCCGCGTGGACTTGTTGAGCCATGCATTCTTGCCGGCTCACGCCCAGGCGATACGGTATTTGACCCTTTTATGGGGAGCGGCACTGTTGCTCAGGTTGCACAGCAGCTCGGACGCAACTGGCTCGGCTGCGAGTTAAATCCGGAATACGTCAAGCTGCAGCAGGAGCGCACCAAGCAGCTCGGTATGGAGCTGTCCGCATGACCCCCGACCAGGTAGCCGCCGAGATTGCCCGCGAGGCCGTAGCAGATGCAGTCACAGAGCTGATGCCGCTGCTGCACTACCGAGAACAACACGACCCGGAATTCTTGAAATTGAACCGGCTGATGAAGCCGACACAGCAACAGGAGGCAGCGTGATGGGCGAATACGCAGATGACGAGCTTTACGAGGAAGGCGATGACCTCTGCCCTGATTGCCAAGGCGAAGGCCAAATTCTGATTTGCATTGATGATATTTGTCATGGCCAGGGCTGGTGCATGCACGGTGATGGGGAAGTCATCTGCAGGACCTGCAACGGCAATGGATTCGTTTAAGGAGGCATCATGAACAACGAAGCACTGGTTCAGAAGATCATCCGCGACGTGGCTGAATTGCCTGACCGGAACAGCCCGGAGGACTGGCCGGAGGCAATGCTGGTCACGGGAAAGGAGCTGGCCAACATCATCCGCGAAGCCCTCTCCGCAGCGCAGCCGGCAGCTGTCAAGGAATCCTTGACAGCTGAGAGGCCGGCAGTGGCAGTGCCGGATGGATGGAGACTGGTTCCTGACAAGGCCACGAACGACCGGCAGCAGTTCGATGCTGCATTCAACCTGTGCAGTGAGTTCGGCGAAGAATTCACGCGGAAGAACAAAGACTTCGCCCTGCGCGCATATGAATGGCTTGTTCACTTTGCTCCGGCTGCTTCTGTGCAGCCGGCAGAGGTGGTG
>JASLCO010000407.1 GCA_030146505.1 Moraxellaceae bacterium | reverse complement strand
CAACATGATCCACTTGCCCCACCCATATCCCGCCATCCACAGGCTGTACGAAGGTGATGCGTTGCGGCATCTGTACAAAGCCGTGCCTCTCATCATGCATGTGATAGGTCAAAGCCTCGGACCAGCGCAACACGTTGGCACGCGCTGTCAGCAGGCGACCACGCCAGTATTTCAAATACTTGCCGGTTGGCATCGGGGATAGATTGACGAACTGTGAGGGCCTGCCCAGCCTTGGTAACAAAGGGATGGCTATGGTTGGCGAATTCAGCGGGTAATCACCGGACAGCAGCAGTTCACCACCATTCTGACGGGTCAAATAAAGTCGCGCGCCAGTAACTGTGGCATCCAGACATAGCGGTAGCGTGACCTCCAGCTGGCTAGCCTCTTCCAGTTTGCGAAAGGTGATTGGCGAGGCAGCAGACTCCAGCGAACCGCGCAACCATGCTACCGCAACACCATATGTGCCCGCCTGAAGAGACCCACTGCCAGACATAACCAATGGGGCAGGTGGCGTATCAAGCACCAGCTGTTGAGTGCTTTTTCCATCAAACGTGAATATGCCGGCCGGCGCAGCAATGCTGACCAGGTTATTCAGCACTTCATGTGATATGTCGCCCTCGCCCACCTCGGCCAGGACTTCATGCGTCCAAGAAGTAGGGTCTATCTTCACCCACTGACTGCCAAGCGTTCCGAATGTATCGCCGTGCAATGGGCTCTGCCATAGATTCCTGTATGCCGTATCCGTGACCCTATCTAGGCCGGCCCGCAATAGGGCCTTTCCACCCGGCGTAATATCCATGTTCAGTGCATCACGCACATACAGGCGCGGAGAGTCGCCTCCACGCATGAGAACGGCATCCTCCGCCACGGTATTCATGCCGGCTAATGGCATCAGCGATTTCTGTCCCATCAGAAGGCTCCCTTGCGATACTGGTCTGCGTTGCCATCCGGACGGATGAAGTGAACATGTAGCTTCACATTGGGCACGCCTACAGCCGACATATCCAGCCCCACAGGAGCCATTACCTGTATGGAAGGAATGACTGATGGCTCACCCACACGAGCAACGCGCAGTCGGCTATCAAAGGCATAGGGATCGTATTCGCACAGGAAGGCATCGAATCCTTCTGGTTCCACGCCACGAATACGCAATGACACCCATGTAGAGCCAAATACTTGTGACTCCACTCCCTCTGGAATTGTTGGCATGGGCGGGCCTACATGTAGGCTTTGCCACTGATAAGGAGGTTCGCCACGAGAGTTGCCCATCGCTTGAGCATTAAAGCCTTGGGCTGCCACGCTTCTTATCCAATTGGAAACAGTAGCGGCCCCATAGAAGCCAGAAAAGCCTATTGGCTTAATGACCTGAGGGCCAAGATACGGCGCCCTTGTTACTGATGGTTGGCCGGATGCCATGGAGTCGTTGCCGGCAAACTGGGCGACTTTCTGGGTTCCATCACCAAGATAGACCCATCCCATGCGATAGGCCTGAATTCCGGATGGTGTTATGAATTGCCTTCCCAGCTGGATCGAGTGATTACCAAGCATGGAAACATTTCCAAGGCTTGGCGCAGCAAATGCGCGATGCTGATTTCTGACTGTGGTACTACCGAAGCGCGCCCCGGGAGGATACTGGTCTGTCTCGCCAACATAGTGCAAATTCTGTGGCGGATGGTTGGCAATAGCCTGCGCTGGCGCCTCTTTAACGGCCCATATGGTGAGAGGGCTCAACCTGGGCGCACTCGGCGCACTCGGTGCCTCAATTGCCTGAGTCTCTACATAGCGCCTCTTCAAGCCAACAGTTGGCATCCCATAGCCATCATCCTTGATGCCGTAATTCATGTTGATGCCCATGAGCACCACCTTGACCGAGTCACCAAAGCGCGAGGACAAAAACCCTTCTGGGTAAATCACGCACTGATTTATGGCTGGGCGCGGCACCTGCTCTGCTGGGGATTCTATGCCGCTATCAATGATGATGTATTGCTGGGAATAGGGAGGTGCGCCCATCTTCGTCACGGAGAGCTTGTCCCCAATCCTCATGGAATTGAGGCCGGAGACAGATACAGTCTGCTTTTTGTCTGCAATACTGGCTTGACCAAAAAGCTGCATGCTTGTGCCGTCAGCCTGTATGTCCCTGAACTGCAGACGGAAAAAGGCGTCACCAAATAACTCTGCGTTGGCACCAAAAGCCTGAATCTCTGGCGTCAGATTGCGGAGATCGGGCATCCCCACAAAATCGCGATGCGCCCACTTCGGGCCGATGATATTGAAGTGAATGGATAGATCAGCCAGGCCAAAGCCAAGCGCATCAAAACCTCTTCCGTCCATATCAATGTATCGGGTATTCAGCTTGATATTGGGCAACTCAATATAAGGTGGAGCAATGCTGTAACTAGACCCCACCTCAATCGTGCGAATGGCAAAATCAATATACGGCACGCCAAACGAAGACGAATCAAAAGCGCCTATGCGGTCATAATATCGGCGTGTGTTCTCAATGAGAGCTATGCCAAGCCGACAGGCATCAATACCTACTGGAGCCAGCACGCGGGCATCGTTATACGTCACATGCCAATCTGACATAGGAACAGGCTCAATGCCATCCAGTAGCAGTGCGCGGACACGCAGTGCAACCATGCTGCCGGCAATGGGCGGCGGTTCTATTCCTGCCGGTGCCAGTACGCGAGCATTATTATCAATCTGCTGGTAGCCGAACCTGAGCGATTCCGATCCAATTGCCCCAATGACCTTGTTGCGATTTTCAACAAGCGTCCAGCCCTCCAACTTCGGCGGATTAAGCTGGCTATCTGGGTCGCCCGTCATGACCACATATTGGGTCAAGTTATAGGCAATAGCCCTGCCCCAGCGATCGGCAGGCTGCTGGCC
>JASLCO010000270.1 GCA_030146505.1 Moraxellaceae bacterium | reverse complement strand
CCGCTACGGCGCTGGTGCTGCTCATGACGGTTCCGGGCCTGGCACTTTTTTACGGCGGCATGGTGCGCAAGAAGAATGTGCTCGCCACCATGATGCAGAGCTTTGCCATCACGGCGCTGATCACGGTGCTGTGGACGCTGGTGGGTTACTCGCTGGCCTTCTCCCCGGGCTCGCCCTATGTCGGCGGCCTCGACAAGATGTTCCTCAACGGGATTGGCGTGAACACGCTCTCGGGTTCGATTCCGGAAACCGTGTTCGTCATCTTCCAGATGACCTTTGCCATCATCACGCCCGCCCTCATCTGCGGTGCTTTTGCCGAGCGCATGAAGTTTTCCTCCATGCTGGTGTTCATGGTGTTGTGGAGCCTGTTCGTCTATGCGCCGGTGACGCACTGGGTATGGGCGGCGGATGGCTGGCTGGCCAACTATCACCCCGCCATCCTGGATTACGCCGGCGGCACCGTGGTGCACGTCAATGCCGGCGTGGCGGGCATCGTGTGCGCCTTCATGCTGGGCAAGCGCGTGGGCTTCGGGCGCGAGGCCATGCCGCCGCACAATCTTGCGCTGACGCTGACGGGGGCTTCGCTGCTGTGGGTGGGCTGGTTCGGCTTCAATGCCGGTTCCGCGCTGGCGGCCGACGGGCGCGCCGGCATGGCCATGGCGGCCACCCAGATCGCCACCGGCACGGCCGCGCTTTCCTGGATGTTTGCCGAGTGGTTCCGCAAGGGCTCGCCGTCGGTGCTGGGCATCACCTCGGGCGCGGTCTCCGGCCTCGTGGCCATTACGCCGGCGGCCGGCTTCGTCGATCCCAAGGGGGCGCTGATCATTGGCGCCCTGGCCGGCGTGTTCTGCTACTGGGGCGCCACTGGTCTGAAGCGCATGCTGGGTGCGGATGATTCGCTGGACGCCTTCGGCGTGCATGGCATCGGCGGCACGGTGGGCGCCATCCTCACCGGCTTTTTTGTCAGCAAGGAAATCGCCGGCACGGAGGCCGGCCTGGGCCAGGTCATGACCCAGCTCGTGGGGGTGGGTTCGGTGGCGCTTTATGATGCCGTGGTCACTTTCATCATCCTGGTTGTCATTGATCTCGTGATGGACCTGCGCGTGCCCGAGGACGATGAGCGCCTGGGCCTGGACCTGAGCCTGCACCGGGAGCGCGTGGAGTGATTTCCCCGCAGGAGGGGCTTTAGCCGCGATGGCTGCATGAGGAAGAAAAAGCATCGCGGCTAAAGCCCCTCCTACAAAAAGGGCGGGCGGCAGCGTAGCGCAAGTAGCCCGGGTGTGTACCGGGCGCAGCGTGCTGCAACCGCGAATGGCGGCGGAAACGTTCTGGAAAGCCATTGCGAACAGGGAAACAGGCAGTTGCTTCCACAAATTCGGGGGCCTGATGGCATTGCCGGTCGGCCTGCTGATATTGTCGGCGCATCCCGCCGTAATAAGAAAAACAAGAGGGATGACATGCGCCGCGTGCTGACCTGCCTCTTTGCTTTCCTTCTGCTGTCCCTGCCCGCCTGCTCGAAGATATGGGCACAGGTCTTTTCCGGCCGCATGGCGGACAGCCTGCTGGCCCTGCAGAGCTATCACGGCCAGCTGGTCCAGCATGGCCTGCTGCCAGAGGCGCCGCGGACAGCGCTGGTGCAGGACGTGCTGTTTGCCCGGCCCTGGCGGGTGCGTGCCGAGGTCACCGCGCCGGCAGAGCTGAAGGGCACGCTATTCCTCTACGATGGCGAGCAGATGGTCATGTGGTGGCCGCAGGAGCTGTTCGGCCTGCGCGTGCGCGGCCTGAAAAATCCCTCGCGCGCCGAACTGGTGGCGCATATCGACCGGGAAATGCGCAACGCCATGGAAAACTATGCCTTTGCGCTGACGCCGGGGCAGAAAGTGGCGGGGCATGCCGTGGCGCAATGGCGGGTCATTCCGCTCAATGATTCCCCCTACCGCCTGCCGCACACGTCTTATGTGTACGAGCCTTATGCCCTGCCGCTGAAGATGGAGTTCCTGGAAAAGGGCAAGCCCTGGTACGGCTATGAATTCAGCACGCTGGATTTTGATGTGCCGGTGGCGGCGGATGCCTTCGATTTCAGCTTTCCCGAAAATGCCGTGGTGTTCGACTGGGACATGCGCGATGAAGGCCTGTCGCTGGAGGCGGCCCGGCGCCAGATGAATTTCACCGTCATGCAGCCGGCGAAGCTGCCCGCCGGCATGAGCCTGCGCAAGATCGTGCGTTCGCGGCACTGCCTGCCCATGCTTGCCCTGCAGTACGACCAGGAGGGTACCGTGCTGTCGCTGACGCAGTCGCGTGCCTGGGGCAGTCCGCTGCCACGTTTCGGCAAGGCCGTGAACATCGGCAGCACTACCGGCTGGTTGTACTTTGCCGGCAGCTATTCCGTGCTCTCCTGGGAGCAGGACAAGACGCGGCTGACACTGATCAGCAATCTTTCTTTCCCGCAGCTGATCGCCATTGCGGCGTCCGTCCGTTAGGCGGGCCGGCGATGGAGCAGGCCTGGCAGCACTTCCTGCATACACCGGTGGCACCGGTGTATGCCGCCGGCTATGCGCTATGGGCCTGCCTCATGCTGGCCGAGGCGGGTTATGGCCGGTGGCGCCGGCCGGGGCTGTATGCCTGGCAGGACACGCTGACCAACCTCTGCATGTATGCCGGCTATTTCTGCATCAACCTGTTCTGGGTGCCGGTCGTTTTCCTGGTTTACAGCTTCCTGCACGAGCACGCGATTTTCCGGATAGGCGTGGGCGGCTGGCATACCGGCGCCAGTGGCCACTGGTGGGAGTGGGTCCTGCTCTTCCTGCTGGAGGATCTCTGCTTCTATGCCTTCCATCGCGGCAGCCACCGCCTGGGCTGGTTGTGGGCGGCGCATGTCACGCACCACTCTTCGCCGCATTTCAATCTTTCCGTGGCCATGCGCCAGACCTGGACTCCCTTCTTTGCCCTTTTCTTCTGGCTGCCCCTGCCGCTG
The DNA here is from genome assembly GCA_030146505.1 of Moraxellaceae bacterium. Classification (GTDB taxonomy): domain Bacteria; phylum Pseudomonadota; class Gammaproteobacteria; order Pseudomonadales; family Moraxellaceae; genus UBA2031. Next base: position 901 of record JASLCO010000270.1, on the reverse strand, counting down.
CTGGGCTTTGATCCGCTCATGGTCATGACCCTGCAGATGATCAGCCTTTTCTACCAACTCTTCCTGCATACCCAGCTCGTGCCCGCGCTGGGGCCGCTGGAATGGCTGTTCAATACGCCGTCCCACCACCGCCTGCACCATGCCCTCAATACGCCCTATGTGGACCGTAATTTCGGCGGCATCCTCATCATCTGGGACCGGCTCTTCGGCAGTTTTGCGCAGGCGCAGGCCGGTGAGGCGCCGCGCTATGGGGTGAGGCCTGCCCTGCAAAGCCACAATCCCGTTGTGGTGGCCTTTCATGAGTGGTGGCGTTTGCTGCGCAGCCTGCTGCCCGGGAAAAGCTGAAGCGCTGGTGTTGCGCGCCTGGCTTTTTCGTCAGGCCGCGGGCGGTTTCTTGGAAAAGCCTGGCGTAGCCCGGTATCATGCCGCCGCATGAAAACTCCCCAGACGCTGCTGCGGCAGCTGCTCAAGCAAGGACGCGACCTGTTGCCGGAAATCGGCGGCGGGCCAGAGGCGGGCGAGCAGGAATACACCATCGATGAATTGGCCCGTGTGGCCGGCACCACGGTGCGCAATGTGCGTGCCTACCAGGACCGCGGCCTCATCGCGCCGCCGGTGCGCCGCGGCCGGGCCGGCTTTTACAGCGACAATCACCTTGGCCGCCTGCGCATCATCAACCAGTTGCTGGAGCGCGGTTTCACCATCGCCAACATCAAGGAACTGGTGGACGCCTGGGAGCAGGGCCGCGACCTCGACCACGTGCTGGGCCTGGACTCGGTGATCGCCGGCACCTGGAGCGTGGAGCAGCCTTCCTACCTCACGCCCGACGAAGTGGCCGAGCTCTTCGGCGAGGCCCTGAACGAGGAAACGCTGACGCGCGCCCTCAAGATAGGTCTCTTCG
>JASLCO010000254.1 GCA_030146505.1 Moraxellaceae bacterium | reverse complement strand
TCGAGCTGGTAGTCCTCCATGGCGGGATAGAGGATTTCTTCCACCACGGGCGAAAGGCGATGGATCTCATCAATGAAAAGCACATCACCGGCTTCAAGATTGGTGAGCAGGGCCGCGAGGTCGCCGGCTTTTTCCAGTACGGGGCCGGAAGTGGATTTCAGATTGCCACCCATTTCGCGCGCAATGATATTGGCCAGGGTAGTTTTACCGAGGCCGGGCGGCCCGAAAATCAGGGTGTGGTCCAGCGCTTCCGAGCGTGAACGCGCTGCATGGATGAAGATTTCCATCTGCGCCCGCACCTGTGGCTGGCCGATGTAATCGTCCAGCCGGGTCGGGCGTATGGCGCGATCAATCGCTTCTTCACGTTTGCCGGCGGGGCCGGGCGTGGAAGAAGAGACAAGACGGTCGTCGGTATCGAGAAAGCTCATCTCACCATGCCCTTGAGTGCCTGACGAATCAGGTCTTCAGCGGATGCATTTTCTGTCTTGATCTTGCCTATGGCTTTTTCTGCATCGGCCGCTTTATAGCCCAGGGCAATCAGGGCAGTAACTGCATCACGCTCCGGAGAGGCCGGTGCATCGGCAGAGGCACTGGCGCCAAGTCCCACCGGGCCATCACCGACACGATCACGCATTTCAATCACGAGGCGCTCAGCCGTTTTCTTGCCGACACCGGGAATCTTGGTAAGGGTGGAGATATCGCCCTGGCGTATGCAGGCGGCGAAGGCATCTGCTTCCATGCCGGACAGAATGGCCAGCGCCATCTTCGGGCCCACGCCATTCACTTTCAGAAGCGTGCGGCACATATCGCGTTCTTCGCGCGTGGCAAAGCCATATAGAAGATTGGCATCTTCACGGACAACCTGATGCACATAGAGGGTGACAGGCGAGCCCAGCGTGACCTTGTAGAAGGTGCTCATGGGGGCTTCGAGTTCGTAGCCCACGCCGTTCACGTCCACCACCAGTATCGGTGGCTGTTTTTCTATGAGCTGTCCCTGCAGACGGGCAATCACGACAGGCTATTCCGTGTTGTAGGTGCGAATTCATTCGCACGCGGATAAGAGGGTGTGCGAATGAATTCGCACCTACGGCGCCTTAGTACCATAGCGCCGCCTGACTGGCTACCCGTACAGTAGTTTTGCATGCGGAGATCGTCACTTTATTCCTGCGCTCGGCCACGGCGCATGCGCTCGGCCGCATTGCCGATACGTGCCAGCGAGCTGCTGGTCTGCGCATGGCAGAGGGCAATGGCCAGGGCATCGGCCGCATCGGCTGGGGGTGATTTATCCAGGGATAAAAGCCGCACCACCATATGCTGCACCTGATCCTTGAGGGCCGAACCTTTGCCGACCACGGCCAGCTTCACCTGGCGTGCCGAATATTCCGCGACGGCCAGATCATGATTCATGAGGGCGACGATGGCGGCACCACGGGCTTGCCCGAGCTTGAGGGCGGAGTCGGCATTATTGGAAAGGAAGACCTGCTCGATGGCGGACTGTTCCGGGTGATACGTCGCCACGATTTCGGCAATGCCGGCATAGATGCGATGCAGGCGTTCGGCCAGGGGCAGTTCGGCCATCCTGATGCAGCCCGAGGCGACATAGCGGTGCCGGTTGCCATCGGATTCGATCACGCCGAAGCCGGTGGTGCGGGAGCCGGGGTCTATGCCGAGGATTAGCGGCATGGGCGGGCGCCCATGGCCGTGAAACGTGAAACGTGATTGCGCCTGCGGCTCGTGAATCGTGAGCCGCCAGAAGCATCGCGGCTAAAGCTCCTTCCACAGATACTTTCTGCTAGTGATGCCGGGGTGAGGCTTTTTTCACGATTCACGTTTCACCCGATGCCGCATAGCGGCGATTCACGTTTCACTTATTAAGAGCGGCCATCACCTCGGCGGAGAAATCCGCATTGGTGTAGACGTTCTGCACATCGTCCAGGTCTTCCAGCATGTCGATCATTTTCATGATCTTCTCGGCCTGGTCGGCATCCGTGATTTCGGCCTGGGTGGAGGCGCTCATGGTCACTTCCGCGCTTTCCGGCTGCAGCTTGGCGGCATCCAGCGCATCCAGCACCGCACCGAAAGTTTCCGGCGTGGTGATGACGGTAACGCCGTCGGCATCCGACTGCACATCGTCAGCACCGGACTCCAGGGCGATTTCCATTACCTTGTCTTCATCAATGCCGCTGGCGAAAAAGATTTCACCGCGCTTGGCAAAGAGATAGGCCACGGAACCCGAGGTGCCCATATTGCCGCCGTTCTTGGAGAAGGCGTGGCGCACTTCGCCCACGGTGCGGTTGAGGTTGTCCGTCATGGTTTCCACGAGAACCGCCACGCCGCCGACGCCGTAACCTTCATAGGTCAGTTCGTCCAGCTTCTTGTCGTCATCGCCGCCAGCGCCGCGGGCTATGGCGCGGTTGATGACGTCACGCGTCATGTTCGCCGTGAGAGCTTTGGCGACAATGGCGCGCAGGCGGGGGTTGTCCGCCTCGGTCGGGCCACCCATGCGCGCTGCCGTGACGATTTCACGGATGTATTTGGTGAAGACCTTGCCTTTCACCGCATCCTGACGCGCCTTGCGGTGTTTGATATTGGCCCATTTGCTGTGTCCGGCCATTGTTCATTCCTCTTTTCGTTTTTCTCCCTCTCCCTGCAAGCGGGGAGAGGGCCGGGGTGAGGGGGGGCCGAAGCCTGAGCCCCTCACCTTAACCCTCTCCTCACGAGTGGGGAGAGGGAATGTATAGCGGGAATTATTCCGCAGCCTTTTCCTTTTCGCGCAGGCGTATGCCGAGATCACGCAGTTGCTTGGCATCCACCGGAGCCGGAGCGTGCGTCATCAGGCATTCGGCCGTCTTGGTCTTGGGGAAGGCAATGACATCGCGAATGGACGTAGCACCTGTCATCAGCATGATGAGGCGGTCGAGACCGAAGGCGAGGCCGCCATGAGGCGGGGCGCCGTACTTGAGTGCATCCAGCAGGAAGGCGAATTTTTCATTGGCTTCTTCTTCGCCGATACCCAGCGCTTCAAAGACCGCTTTCTGCATTTCCAGATTGTAGATACGCAGGGAGCCGCCACCGATTTCCGTGCCGTTGAGCACGAAGTCATAGGCCACCGAGGTGGCAGCACCCGGATTGCTCTTCAGGGTTTCCACATCGCATTTCGGCATGGTGAAGGGGTGGTGCACCGAGGTCCACTGGCCGTCGTCCACTTCCTCGAACATGGGGAAGTCCACCACCCACAGTGGCGCCCACTCGCAGGTGGACATCTTGAGGTCGTGGCCCACACGCACGCGCAGCGCGCCCATGGCATCGTTGACGATCTTGGCCTTGTCTGCGCCGAAGAAAACGAGGTCGCCGTTTTCCGCATCCACGCGCTTGAGCAGGTCCAGCACGATGGGCTCGATGAATTTCACGATGGGTGATTGCAGGCCTTCGATGCCGGCAGCGAGGTCATTCACCTTGATATAGGCGAGGCCTTTGGCGCCGTAGATGCCCACGAACTTGGTGTACTCGTCGATCTGGCTGCGCGGCATGGCGCCGCCACCGGGAACACGCAGGGCGACGATGCGGCCTTTGGGGTCCTTGGCCGGGCCGGCGAAGACCTTGAACTCCACGTTCTGCATGAGGTCGGCCACATCCACCAGCTTCATGGGAATACGCAGGTCGGGTTTGTCCGAAGCGTAATCACGCATGGCATCGGCATAGGTCATGCGCTGCAGCGGCGCGAATTTCACGCCGAGAAGTTCATCAAAAAGCTCACGCACCATGCCTTCGGTGATACCCATGATGTCTTCATCGGAGAGGAAAGAGGTCTCGATGTCGATCTGGGTGAATTCCGGCTGGCGGTCGGCGCGCAGGTCTTCGTCACGGAAGCACTTGGCGATCTGGTAGTA
>JASLCO010000247.1 GCA_030146505.1 Moraxellaceae bacterium | reverse complement strand
TGGCTGCTGCTGTGTCTGGTGACACCCGCCAGCATGGCGGGGCCGGTGCTCATGCTGCCCGACACCTTCCAGCGCACGGCCCTGGGCGAATACCTGGAATACCTGGAAGACGCTGACCACAGCCTCGGCCTGGACGAAGTCCGCAGCCCTGCCTTTGAAGACCGCTTCACACCCTCCAGCCATTCCATCCTGCAACTCGGTTTCAGCCGCTCCGCCTACTGGCTGCGCTTTTCCCTGCACAATCCCGATACCCGATCACGCCAGCTCATCCTCGATCTGCGCAGCGCCAGCCTTGGCCACATCCGGCTCTACGAGCCACAAGCAGACGGCAGCTACCGCATGCGCACGGCCGGCAGCCGGACCCCCGGGGTGCAGGCCGACATCCCCGCCCCCGGCTACTGGTTCAGCATCGGCGTGGGCCCGGAGCAGACCAGCACCTATTACCTGCGCGTGGAAACCGATCTCGGCCTGACCACCGGTGTCTATCTCGGCACGCCCATGGCAATGGCTGTGGCACAAAACCAGGAAAGCGCGGTCTTCGGCATAGGCGTGGGCATCATCGTCGGACTCGCGCTCTACAACCTACTGCTCCTGCGCGGCACCTTCCGCGACCGTTCCGGCCTTTATTACGTGCTGTTCCTGTTCACCATGCTGGCCTTCCTGCTGTCCGAGCGCGGCGTCATCGGTGTGCAGTGGCTGGAAGGCCCGAACCTGCAGAACTTCCTGGAGCTGGCATCGGTCTTCATGGCGCAGGTCACGGCCACGATTTTTGCCGGCAGCTTCCTGCGCGCCGGCATGCCGCCACGTTTCCCGCTGGCCATGCAGTTGCAGGCGGCCGTCATTGCCGTGGTGATGCTGACCAGCCTCATGCTGCCGGCCTACTATGCCGCGCAGATCGCCGCCCTCACCTCGGCCTGGGTCTGCCTCTCGCTGCTGGGCGCCGCCGTGCTCAGCGTGCGCCGTGGCTACCGCCCGGCCATTTACTACCTGCTGGCGCGCCTCTTCTTTGCCGCCTGCGCCCTGCTGGCCGTGCTGGCCCTGTTTGCCCTGCTGCCCCTGCCCGTCTCCATCAGCTCCCTCATGCTGGCGGCCGTGTGCTTCGAGGCACTGATGCTGGCCGTGGGGCTTTCGGAGCGCTTGCAGCTGCTGCGCCGCGAATCCCTGCGCGAGCATGAGCGTGCGCTCGTGGCGGAAGCCGAGGCCCGCGCCAAGAATGATTTCCTGGCACAGATGAGCCACGAGATACGCACGCCCATGAGCGGCATCCTCGGCATGACGGAACTGCTCATCGATACGCCGCTGGCTCCCAACCAGCGCGAATATGCCAACACCATCCATGCCTCCAGCAATTCGCTGCTGCGCATCCTCAACGACATCCTGGACCACGCCAAGATGGAGGCCGGCAAGCTGTCGGTGGTGGAAGAGCCCTTTGATCTCGCCACCCTGCTGGGCGAATGCGTGGACCTCTTCAAGGTGGCGGTGGAAGAAAAGAACCTGGAACTGGTGGCCACCATCGATCCCGCCCTGCCGCTGCACGTGGTGGGCGACCCCACCCGCCTGCGCCAGGTCATCAGCAACCTGCTGCGCAATGCCATCAAGTTCACGCAGAACGGCGAAGTGGAAGTCAAACTCCTGCCCGGCCGCCTGGGGCTGCGCGTGGAAGTGCGCGATACCGGCATCGGCATTCCCGCCGAGCAACTGGCGCAGGTGTTCGAGCCTTATCTGCAGGGCAGCAACAATGTGCGCCCGCAGACCGGTACCGGCCTCGGCCTGTCCATCTGCAAGCAACTGGTGGAACTCATGGGCGGCGAGATCGGCGTGGACAGCCGCGTGCGCCAAGGTTCCTGCTTCTGGTTTGAACTGCCGCTGAAAGCCCAGCACGGCAACAACGCGCCACTGCCCCAGGACCAGCCCTGGCTGCGCGGCCTGCGCCTGCTGGTGGTGGACGACAACCACACCGTGACGCGCGTCATCCAGGAACAGGCCGGACACTGGGGCATGAAGGTGCGCGCTGCCGACAATGGCGCCGAGGCGCTGGCCCTGGCACGCAATGCCGCCAATATCGGCGAGCCCTTCGACATCATCCTGCTTGACCACAACATGCCCGGCATGAGCGGCCTGCAGCTGGCAGCACGCATCAAGGAAGACCCGCTCATCCGCAACGATGTCATCGTGATGATGCTCACCGGCGTGAACATCGCCCCCACCAGCACCATGGCGCGCAATGTCGGCATACGCCGCATCCTCACCAAGCCGGTCACCGAACGCCTGCTGCAAACCGCCATCTCCGAAGAGCTGGGCCACATCAAGCGCATCCAGCGTCCGACTCCGGAAGACGGCAGCCAGGACAACGAGGCCCTGAAGCGCATGCGCGTGCTGATTGCCGAGGACAACCACCTGAGCCAGAAAGTGATACGCGGCATGCTGGCCAAGCTGGGCGTGCAGGCCACGGTGGTGGCCAATGGCCGCGAAGTGGTGGAGGAAGTCAGCCGCCACCAATACGACATGGTGCTGATGGACTGCGACATGCCCTTCATGGACGGCTACGCCGCCACCCAGGCCATACGCGAATGGGAAAAATTCACTGGCCGCCGCACCATTCCCATCCTCGCCCTTACCGCCCACATCCTGGACGAGCACAAGGAAAAGAG
>JASLCO010000232.1 GCA_030146505.1 Moraxellaceae bacterium | reverse complement strand
TTTCGATGTTTTCCAGATAGATGTACTGCCAGATATCCAGCTCGGTCCAGTTGGAGAGCGGGAAGACACGGATGCTTTCACCCTTGTCGATCTTGCTGTTGTAGATATTCCACAGCTCCGGGCGCTGGTTCTTGGGATCCCAGCGGTGATTCTTGTCGCGGAAGGAATACACACGCTCTTTCGCGCGTGATTTTTCTTCGTCACGGCGTGCGCCGCCGAAAGCCGCATCGAACTTGTACTTGTTCAGCGCCTGCTTCAGACCTTCGGTCTTCATCACATCGGTGTGCTTGGCGGAACCGGCGGTGAAAGGATTGATGCCGGCCTTCACGCCTTCTTCGTTGATATGAACGATGAGATTCCAGTTGTGCTTTTCCGCCATGTAATTACGGAAGCGGATCATTTCCTGGAATTTCCAGGTGGTGTCCACATGCATGAGCGGGAAGGGAGGTTTGCCAGGCGCAAAGGCTTTCAGCGCCAGATGCAGCATGACGGCGGAGTCCTTGCCGATGGAGTAGAGCATCACCGGGTTCTCAAACTCGGCCGCCACTTCGCGGATGATGTGTATGGATTCGGCCTCAAGCTGCTTGAGATGCGTGAGCCGCTGTTCGGAAAGGGTCATGGCATACCTGTAATACGGTTGGGGTTCGGGGCTAAGCCCCGGCCAGGGTCGCCACTCTAGGCAATTTCAGGCATTTATGAAAATATCTTATTTCCATTAATAACATAGGTTTTTATCTATGCCTGAGCCTCTATGCACCGGCAGGCACTGATCCGGGCGACCAACCAGCAGCTGCTGGCCTTCGAGACCACGGCCCGCCTGCTCTCCATGACGGCGGCCGCGCGCGAGCTCAATACCTCCCAGCCCACGGTCTCCATACAACTGCGCGAGCTGGCGGAAAGCGTGGGCCTGCCCCTTTTCGAGCAGCAGGGCAAAAAGCTGGCTCTGACCGAGGCCGGGCGGGAGTTGCAGGAAACGGTTCGCGAAATGTTTGCCAGCTGGGGCCGCTTCGAGTCCCGTATCGCCGAGCTGCAGGGCCTGCGCCGCGGCACGCTCAGGCTGGCCGCCGTCACCACGGCCGAATACCTGCTACCGCAGCTGCTCGGCCCCTTTTGCGATGCCCATCCCGGCGTGGAAGTTGAGCTCGCCGTGGAAAACCGCAGTACCATCCTGCAGCGCCTTGAGCAGGACATGGACGACCTCACCGTGATCATGGTACCTCCAGAGGACGGCCGTCTACGCGTACTGCCCTTCGTGGACAACCCTCTGGTGGTGATCGCTGCCGCCGGCCACCGGCTTGCCGGAAAGAAATGCAGCCTGAAGCAACTGGAGGAAGAGCGCTGGCTGCTACGCGAGCCGGGTTCAGGCGGGCGCCTTATCGTGGAAGCGCACTTCGGGAAGGAAGACTTCAAGCCCCGCGTTGCCATGGCGCTGGGCAGCAACGAAGCCATCAAGCATGCCGTCGCCGGCGGGCTGGGGGTGACGGTGCTGTCGCGTCATGCTCTGGAAGGCAGCGAAGGACTGGTGGAGCTGAAAGTGGCGGGCTTTCCGCTGGCGGGACGCTTCAGCTTTGTGATGCGGGAGGGTCGACGTTTGTCTCCAGCGGCGGAAGCGTTTTTGCAGTTTGCACAGGGAATGGTTCGCGGCTAAAGCCGCTCCTGCGGAATATTCGATCTTTTGTAGGAGCGGCTTTAGCCGCGAACCTCAGAAGAGCCCAACAAACTCAGTGCCCGAGATACGCCGCACGCACACGCTCATCTGCTGCCAGCTCGACGGCAGGGCCTGAAAGCGTGATGCTGCCGGACTCCATCACATAGGCACGTTTCGCTGCCGCCAGTGCCAGTCGTGCATTCTGTTCAATCAGCAGGATCGCCACGCCTTGGGCATTGATCTCGCGGATGATCTCGAAAATCTTTTCCACCATGAGCGGAGCCAGTCCCATTGAGGGCTCATCCAGCAACAGCAAGCGCGGACGACTCATGAGGGCACGGGCAATGGCCAGCATCTGCTGCTCGCCACCGGAGAGCGTGCCTGCCAATTGATCTTCGCGTTCTTTCAGGCGAGAAAACAGGGCGAAGGATTTTTCCAGATCCGCTGCAATGTCGGCTTTGTCATGACGATGGAAAGCACCCATCTGCAGGTTTTCACGCACGGTAAGGCGGGAAAAGATACCGCGGCCTTCCGGCACCAGCGCCATACCTTCACGCACGCGATCATGTGCGGGAATGCGCAGCAAATCCTTGCCGGCATATTTGATGCTGCCGGAAGCCGGCGTCAGCAAACCGCCCAGTGTATTCAGCGTGGTCGTTTTGCCGGCGCCATTGGCGCCTATCAGCGTGACCAGCTCGCCCTCTTCCACGGCCAGGCTCACGCCCTTCACAGCCTTGATGCCGCCATAGGCGATGCTGAGATTCTCAAGAGCAAGCAGGCTCATACCGCACCACTCCCGAGATAAGCCTCTATCACCTTGGGATGGCTCTGTACTTCCGCAGGCGTGCCTTCGGCAATCTTCTCGCCGAAATCCAGCACTGCCACACGATCACAAAGCCCCATCACCAGCTTCACATCATGCTCGATGAGCAAGACGGTAATGCTGTCGGCCTTGATACGCGCAATGAGATCACGCAGGCCTTCGGTTTCCGTGGGATTCATGCCGGCCGCCGGCTCGTCCAGCGCCAGCAGGCGTGGCTGTGTCGCCAGCGCACGCGCAATTTCCAGACGGCGCTGATCGCCATAGGACAATTCTTTCGCCAGCTTTCCAGCAGACTTTTCGATGCCCACATAGGCCAGCAGGCTACGGGCTTTTTCGCGTATGGCTTTTTCTTCAGCACATGCACGTGAATGACGGAGGATGGCACCCAGCACACCGGTTTTCGTTTTGCCGTGCTGCGCCACCATC
>JASLCO010000211.1 GCA_030146505.1 Moraxellaceae bacterium | reverse complement strand
GCCATATCGGCGACGGCAACCTGCACCTCAACATCCTGAAGCCCGATGACATGGCTAAAGAAGATTTCTTTGCCAAGTGCAAATCGGTTAACACGCAGGTGTTCGAGACGGTGCAGAAATACAACGGTTCGGTTTCCGCCGAGCATGGCGTGGGTATGACCAAGAAGCCTTATGTGCAGTACACGCGCTCACCCGCTGAAATTGCCTATATGAAGGCGGTGAAGCAGGTTTTCGATCCCAATAACGTGATGAATCCCGGCAAGCTCATCGATCTTTGAGTGAACTTCCCCCTCTCTTTTTGGGAGAGGGGCTGGTAGGGGCGGCTTTAGCCGCGAATCTTGTTTTATCGTCCTGTAGATTCGCGGCTAAAGCCGCTCCTGCGGGAACAGGAGTTTGAATATGCCGCATGGTCTTGTTTATTTCCCGCTGGCGGCGCTGCTGGTCACGGTGGTGCTCATCATTGTTGTTCGCAAGAAACAGGAAAAATAAGGAGGTCGCCATGGCTAGCCGAGTGGAATTCTTTTTTGATGTGGTCAGTCCCTACAGCTATATCGCGGCCGTGCAGGTGGCACGTTCGCCGGCATTGAAGGCTGCCGAGTGGTGTCCTTTCTTCCTCGGCGGTGTCTTCAAGGCCACGGGTAACCAGCCACCGATTTCCGTACCGGCCAAGGGCCAGTACATGTCCCGCGACCTGAAGCGGCTTTTTGCCTACTACGATACGCCCTACACCTTTCCCGCCGCCTTTCCGGCCAATTCACTGACCGCCATGCGTGTGCTGGCTGGCGTGCCTGCCGACCAGGTGCAGCCCCTGGCGCTGAAACTGTTCGATGCCTATTGGGGGCAGGGCCGCAATATCGGTGATGCCGCCGTGCTGGCGGAATTGCTCGCGCCGGAGCAGCTGGCACTCGCGGCTGAGGAGTCGGTGAAAGAAAAGCTCAAGGCCAATACAGAAAGCGCCGTCAGCCGTGGTGCCTTTGGCGCACCCTCGATTTTCGTGGATGACGAGCTGTATTTTGGTGAAGACCGCGTTTTCCTGGTCGAGCACGCCTTGAAAGGATAGGTGCGAATTCATTCGCTCGCCGGCCTCAAATTGTGCGAATGAATTCGCGCCTGCAGAGACGATCATGAAATATGAACACCGCTTCCTGGACGGCTCATCCTGTCTGCTGCCCGTAGGCAAGGCGGTTTGCGTGGGTCGCAATTACGCGGCCCATGCCCGCGAGCTGGGCAATGCCGTGCCGGAGGCGCCCATTCTTTTCCTCAAGCCGCGCACGGCCTTCGTGGCGCTGGAGTCCGGCTTTGCCATTCCGCAAGGGCGTGGCGAATGCCACCACGAAACGGAAATTTCCCTGCTCATCGGCGCCACGCTGAAGAATGCCGGCAAGGCTGAATGTCTGGCCGCCATTGCCGGCGTGACGCTGGGCCTGGACCTCACCCTGCGCGATGTGCAGAACGAGCTCAAGAAAAAAGGCCTGCCCTGGGAAGTGGCCAAGGCGTTTGATGGCGCTGCTCCACTGGGGGCTTTCCTCAGGCCGCAGGCCTTTGGTGACTTTTCTGCTGTGGAATTCTCGCTGAGCGTGAATGGGGCCCTGCGCCAGCATGGCCACAGTGCCGACATGATGACGCCGGTACTGGAGCTCCTGACCTATATCAGCACCATATTCACCCTGGAGCCTGGTGATGTAGTGATGACGGGCACGCCCGAGGGTGTGGCGGCCTTGAGCAGTGGTGACGTGCTGACGCTGGAAATGCCGGGCCAGCAAATGGAAAGCCGTGTGCTCTGACGTGGAAAAACAAAGCCGGCATCAGCCGGCTTTGTTTTTGGAATTATATACTTAACTACCTTGCCCCATTTTGGGCCTGTCATTCCCTTGATAAGCGCGACAAAAACCTGAAGGACATTGAACAGCCGCAGGCTGGCCTCGGAAGGATTTAATCCGGGGTGAGCACAGCGAATGATTTCATGAAAAGGTGCGGGTATCAGGTGACGCCGGTTCCTGCACCCTTCTTCGGCGATATTTCTTCGCACTCAGACCGCATTGCTCACCAGTTCCCGCTGGCCAAGGATGGCGTAGTTCATGCCCTGGGTCAGCAGGTCGGCGTGCTCCCTGCCATCGAGACGGCCCAGGGCTTCGTTGTAGCTGGGCAGGAAACGCATTCTTCCCGGCAGGCGCGGATAGATCATTTTCACCAGCCTGAGACCGCGCTCGTAGCGCCGCAGGTTCGCCGTTGTGGTCTCGGGCAGGCCGAACTCCGTGCGCAGGCGGGGCGGCAGCATGAAGGCGGTCATGAGCTGCAGCCATTTCAGTGCCGGTTTCAGCGGGCCGCCAAAATTGAAGATCATGTCGCCCATTTCGCGTCCCTTGGCGCGCACCGTGATTTCCGGCGAGTTGTACATGCGCTGCAGATAGGCCTGGAAAGCTGCCCAGTCTGCCGGAATGGCTTCTTCGGGAATGCCGAAGAGATGGGCGAAAAGTTTGGTCTCCTGGTAGTACTGCTCTTTTTCGGTGGCGGAAAGCGGCGGAAAAACCAGTTCGTACATGCGCAACTGTGTGTCCCACAGCGTGGCGTGCACCCAGAGCATGGCGTCCACGGCATTGGCCTGGTAGTAGGAATCCTTGGCGAAAGCACCGGACTCTTCCGGCAGCGTACCTTTGATGTAGCCGTGTATGCGGTGCACGTTTTCCGCGACGGCGCGCACCTGGCGCGTATTGCCGAAGACCATGGAAAACACGTTGATGAAGGTGCGGCGGCCGCGGCCCAGCGGGTCGTTCCGTGTTTGCGAGTGCTGGTCGATGGCGTTGGCAATCCAAGGGTGGGCCAGTTGCAGCAGCACGGCGCGGCCGGCGCCCAGGAAGCTGATGGATTCGCGGCCCACTTTCCACATCATGGAGCCGGGACCGTAGATGCCGGCCTGCGGGTCTACCGAGCGCTGCAGGCTTTGTTCCAGCCAGCGGTTGAATGCCTGTTCGTCGATGAAATCGGGCGTGGCCATATGCGAATCCCCTTCTTCTTTTGCGGAACCGGCCGGGACTAGCCGGTTCCATGCCTGCAAGACTGGTGCAAAAGAGGGGAGGCTGGTTTGACACAAGTCAAATCGGCGGTGGCTGTGCATCGGACTTGCCGTATCGGCTCCGGCGGCCGGCACGGAAAAGGCGGGCTCCTAATCCCAGCTGCCCTTGAATTTGTGGATCTGGCGCCGCTCCTTCTTGTTGGGGCGATGGTCGGGATGGGCGAGGTTGTCGGCGCGGCGCTCCTGTTGCCGCACTTCGCGGGCGGCAAGACTCTCGGGTGTTTCCTCGTAAAGTGTTTGCGCGATGCTGGCGGGGCCGCGTACTTCCGACAGGGCTCTTACCACCACGGTTTTCTCGTCAAAGCCCTGGCGTATGGTGAAGACCATGCCGGGGGCAACGACCTTGCTGACTTTCACGCGCTGGCCCTCGCAATGCACCTTGCCGCCTTCAATGGCTTCCTTGGCCTGCGAGCGTGTCTTGAAAAAGCGTGCGGCCCACAGCCATTTGTCCACACGCACGCGTTCGTCTTCGCTGCTCATGTTTTTGCTGGCGGGCAAGACGGAATGGGCATGATGTCGTCGAAGTGATGCAGCACGGTGAAGTGCAGGTCTTCGCGAGGTGGCCGCTGGCTGTCGGGCTGGGCGATGGTGAGCAGCTGGCCTATGCCGAAATCGCGGGCCGCTTTCAGCACGGGCTCGCTGTCGTCAATGAAAAGCGCCTTGTCGGCATTGAAATGTTCGCGTGCCTTGAGGGCGGGCCAGAAGGCGGCAGACTCCTTTGGTTCGCGGAAATCATGGGAACAGATGATGCGCTCGCAATATTGCGACAGCGGCGAGCGGGCGAGCTTCAGGGCGAGGCTCTTGTGGTGGGCATTGGTCACCAGCCAGGCACGGCGGCCGCTATCGACAATGGCCTGCAGGAATTCAATGGCGCCGGGGCGCGGGCCGATGAGATCGGCGACTTCATGCTTGATGCGGCCTATGTCCAGTGCCAGTTGCTCGCTCCAGAAATCCACGCAATACCAGTTGAGCGTGCCCTGCTCGCGGCCGAAGCGGTCGACCAGTTCGGCGCGTGCGTGTGCTTCGGGCAGGCCGTTCTGGCGGGCATAGACCAGTGGCAGGTGATGCAACCAGAAATGATTGTCGAAATGAAGGTCCAGCAGCGTACCATCCATGTCCAGAAGCACGGTGTCGATGCGGCTCCAGTCTACCAGGGGCTCTATCAGGGGCGCTGCAGGTGTCGGCATGATCCGGGATTCATCCGCTTCGGTTTTCAGGTTTTCCACAGGTGCCGAGTATGGCAAAGCTGCCGCAGATTCTGAAGAAAAGCATTGTCGCCAAAAGCCGTTTCTTCACGGTGGAAGAATTGCAGCTGCGTTTTTCCAATGGCGTGGAGCGGATTTACGAACGCCTGCGCACGCCGCCCCACAAGGCCGTGATGGTGGTGGCCCTGCAGGATGAAGACACCGTGCTCATGATCCGCGAATACGGCGCTGGCCTGGAGGAATACACGCTGGGCCTGCCCAAGGGTGCGCTGGAGGCGGACGAGACGCTGGCGCAGGGGGCCAATCGCGAATTGCAGGAAGAGACCGGGCACGGTGCACGCCTGCTGACCGTGCTGAAGGAGCTCACGCTGTCGCCCAGCTATATGAGTTCGCGCCTGACCGTGGTGCTGGCCGAGGAGCTGTACCCCTCGCGTCTGGAAGGTGATGAACCGGAACCCCTGGAAGTGGTGCCCATGACATTGTCCGCCCTGGACGAATGGGTCTGGCGCGAAGAGCTGAGCGAGGCGCGTTCGATTGCCGCGCTGTATCTCGTGCGTGATCTTTTGCGCGCGCGCCGGGAGGCAGGCAATGCCACATGAATGCGCTGCGCTGCTGCCGGCCGTACTGGCGCTGGCGGAAAATGCGGGCCGGGAGATCATGGCCATCTATCGCGATGAATCGCGCTGGGAAGTGCAGCACAAGGAAGATGCCTCGCCGCTCACGGCGGCCGACATTGCCTCGAATCGCGTGCTGGTGCCCGGACTGCATGCCCTGACGCCGGATATTCCCGTGATTTCCGAAGAGTGCGATGAAGCGAATTTCGCGGGCCGCCTGGGTTGGCCGCGCTGCTGGCTGGTCGATCCGCTGGATGGCACCAAGGAATTCATCGCACGCAATGATGAATTCAGCATCAATATCGCGCTGGTGGAAAATGGCGAGGCCGTGCTGGGGCTGGTCTATTCGCCAGTGACGCAAACCGCGTACATGGCGGCGCGCGGAGCTGGCGCTGTCCGCCAGCAGCATGGCCTTGCCACTCGCCTTGAGAGTGCGGCACTGCCCCACGAAGGCGAGGCGTTCCGCATTGTTGCCAGCCGTCGGCATCGTGGCGCGCGTGATCTCGCGTTTTGCGAAAACGTGAGCCGTCATCTCGGCCCGGTCGAACTGGCGCTGGCCGGCTCGGCCTTCAAGATTTGCGCGGTGGCGGCCGGTGATGCGCATGCCTACCCGCGCTTCGGTCCCACCATGGAGTGGGATACAGCCGCAGGACAGATTGTGGTGGAGGAGGCAGGTGGTGCGCTGGTGGATGCCGGCGGCCGGCCCTTCCGTTACAACCAGCGCGGCACCTTGCGCAACAACAGCTTCCTGGTGGTGGGGGGCAATGTTTCCCTGTGGCTGCCGTCCTGGCAGGCGGCGGAGAAATTGCCGCCACGGGCGTGATGGTGTTTAATGGCAGGAAGAAAAAAGAAAAGCATCGCGGCCAAAACCGCGATGCTTTTTTTCTGCAGGTCGGGCTTCAGCCCGACAGCCGGGTGGGGAACGAGGCCCTTGTCGGTCTGAAGCCCGACCTGCAGCAACAGCAGAGAATGCCGTTAGGCAAAAACGGCGTGATCCATCCGCTCCGGTCTTGCGCTGAATGTCATTCCGAGAATTTGTCCACGGGTGTTTTTTTCAATGGTGTTCCTTCGCCATTCAGCCATTCCACCTTGTAGCTGGATTGCGGATGTTCGCTCAGCACCGGCTTCAGCCATTTCAGGATGTCCAGCGCCGTGTCGGCAAACTGCCAGGGCGGGTTCACGATGACCATGCCGGTGCCGTTCAATCCCAGCCGGTTGTCGGGAGGGAGCACGCAGAGTTCGGTGGTGAGCATTTTCGGAATGCCGGTATTGCGCAGGCGGCGATAGAAACGCGTGATGGCGTGATGGTCCTTGATGGGGAACCAGATCGCATACATGCCGGTGGGCCATTTGGCGTGGGTTTTTTGCAGCAGTTCCACCACGGGCGCGTAATCGTCGCGTTCTTCTTCGTAGGGCGGATCAATCAGCACGAGACCGCGCTTTTCCCTGGGCGGAACCAGGGCGGCAAGACCTTCATAGGCATCGCGCTCATGAATGGCGGTATGGGCACGGCGCGAAAAAAACTGGCGCAGGGTGCCGGCGTCCTCCGGATGCAGTTCCATGAGCACGGCACGGTCCTGCGGGCGCATCGCGTGCAGTGCCAGCCAGGGTGAGCCGGGATACCAGAAGCCGCCGCGTTCGGCTTGCAGGGTGGCCACCGCCTTTTGATAATCGCCGACCAGCGCCGGCATGCCGGCCGCATCGGCGGCCTTGATGCGGCCAAGACCGGTCTTGAATTCCAGCGTGCGTTGCGCCTCGCTGGCGCCGAGATCGTAGATGCCTATGCCCGCATGCGTGTCGATATAGCAAAAGGGCGTTTCCTTGCGCTTGAGGCCGTCCAGCAATCCCAGCAACAGCACATGCTTGACCACATCGGCAAAATTGCCGGCGTGGAAGTGGTGGCGATAATTCATGAGGCCTGCCCGGCTAACGCAATGTGGAATGAGCGCGAATGATAAGCCCTGAAGACGAAAACACCATGCCGGATTTCCCGGCCGCCAACTGGCAGGCCGTGGCCGGGCTGCTGGCCTCGCAGGGGCATGCCATCCTGCCGGCGGCCTTGCCGCAGCTCTGCTGGCTGGCCTTGCAGGCCGAGGCCCGGCAATTGCTGGCGCAGGGAGTATTTGCCCCGGCCCGCATCGGGCGTGGCGAAAACCTGCAGCGTGAAAACAGCGTGCGCGGCGACGACCGTTGCTGGCTGGAGCCCGGCATGGCGGCTGGTGCGGCCTACCTGCGCTGGATGGACGGTTTGCGTCAGGTGCTCAATCGCGAGCTCTTTCTCGGGCTGGACGAATTCGAAGCGCATTACGCGCATTATCCGCTGGGCGCATTTTATCGCCGCCATGTGGACCGGCATCGTGATTCCGGCCCATGGGCAGCTTCTTCGGCACGCGTGATTTCTTCGGTTTTTTATCTCAACCGCGACTGGCGGGAAGAAGAAGGCGGTGAGCTTGTCATGCAGGACGAACAGGGTGGTGTGTTGTTTGCGCAGCCGCCTTGCGGCGGCACGCTGGTCTTGTTCCGCAGCGCAGACATGCCGCATGAAGTGTTGCCGGCGCGGCGGGAGCGGTGGAGCGTGGCGGGATGGTTCCGGACGCGGGCTGGTGCCGGGGGCTTGTGAAAAGCGAAGGGCATCGCGGCTGAAGCCGCTCCTACAAAAATCTTGCCTCTCTCCCCAACCCTTGCCTGCAAGGGGAAAGGGAGTTTCTACCTCGGGTGCGCGCAGCCCTGTGAAAAACCATCATCATTCCCGCGCAGGCGGGAATCTCCAGAATGGAGTGCGGGGCCGGATCAAGGAGATTCCCGCCTGCGCGGGAATGACGG
>JASLCO010000188.1 GCA_030146505.1 Moraxellaceae bacterium | reverse complement strand
GCCGGGACGACGGAAATTGAGATCGTGAACAGGTTCTAACCGTTATTGTCATCCGCGAAAGCGGGAATCTTCCTGTTTGAAGCCCTGCTGGTTCCTGAGAGCTTCCTGCTTGGTGCGCGCTTTACTGTGCGGGAATGACAGCCCTGACAACGAGACAAGGGTGTCATGTATATAAATCCCTGCTGTCACGCAACTGCGAGAGGGGGCGGGTGGGAGCTGGCGTGTTGCCCGGCCGCCATCGCGGCTGAAGCGGCTCCCACAGATACGGCAACAGCCTGTGAGATGAGGCAAAAGCCTGTGGCTCAGCTCCGTGCAATTTCCCGGTAGAGTTCGGCGCGGGCGCTGTCCTGCATCTGTTCGCAGGCCTGGGAAAGAGCGTGCGCGGCCTTGGCCAGCAGCGGATGGCTGGCCTTTCGGGCCAGCACGGCCTTGATGATTTTTTCCGCGTCCTTGATTTCACCCATGCGTGAAAAGCGTATGACCAGGCGCAGGCAGACTTCGGTGTCCAGCGCCTTCTTGTCCAGCGATACCTTGTCGTAATCGCGATAGATCAGCAGGGCCTGGCGGCCACTGCTTTCGCTTTGCGTGGCCAGCACGAAGAAGCGGCGCGCAATGGCGTCGAAGGTGGTGCTGGCGGGTTGCAGTTTTTCCAGGTGGTAGAGCTGTTCCAGCAGGCGCAAATCCTGTGGCCGGCTTTTCACCAGCTCGCGCAGCCGTTTCTGCCCCGTCACGAAATCCATGGCGGCAATCGCATCCAGTGCCTGTTGCAATTGCTGGCGGAAGGACTGGTCCAGTTCTTCCGCGCTGGTCTCCGGCAGGGCCGCTACCTCCTCTTTCGTATCGGCAAACCAGCGCTGGTAGGCGGCGTACCAGAGTGGGCCGGAAGCGAGGCCGGCAAGCTGTGCCGCCAGCTCCGCCGGGCGCAGCGCGCTCACGAAATATTCCGCTGCCAGCCACAGCAGCCAGAGCAGGGGAATGAAAAGGGCCGACAACTCCACCGCACCGGCATATTTCAGTTTCTGCGTGCGGAAATGCAGGGTGAACATGCCTACCAGCCCGCCGATGCCGGCACCGGCGCTGGCCAGCGGCAGCACGCCGCCGCCGTTGACGAGGAGATAGACGAGGGCGCCGGCAATGCCGCCGCCGAGGAAGCCGGCCAGCACGGCACCGCTGCCGAGCGCGATTTCCAGCGCCATGCCGGCGGTGAGCATCAGTACCAGCGCGCCCAGGAACTGCACGGTGTCAGGCTGCACGAAATTGAAGGTGAGGAAGGTGATGGGGCGGAAATGCTGTGGGTCCAGGCCCAGCGCTTCCTGGCTCAGCAGGCGGTGCTGCGCATCGAAGTCGCGACGCGCGCCCTGCCATTTGGCGAACACCTCCGGCGGCAGATAGTCCGCGCCCTGCTTGTGCACGGCTGCCACGAACTCGTCGTCGGCACCCATGTAGTCGGCCAGCGCAGCGGTGTCGCCATCGGCATGGATGGCCTGCAATTGCTTCAGCATGCGACCCTGGCCGGCTTTCAGCAGGTGCGTGTCGTAAAGCTCCCACTCCACGGACAGGAGCTGCTGGGCGTACTGCTCGCGCAACTCTGCATTACGCCGGGTATCGGCGCTGTGCCAGAACACGAAGATGAGGCAGAACACGGCAGCGAGGCCGACAACAAGGCGGGGGGGCTGCTTCCAGTTGAACTGATGGTCTGTGGGTGTCAGGAGCATGGATGACGGGCTGGCGGGTGCTTTGGGTGGCCCGATGATAGCGCGGCGGCATGCCCTGCCGCGCCGTGCCGCGTATTTCTGCGACAACAGCCGCCCGTGCCGCGACCGGCGGAGTGCAAGGCCGGACAGGCGCGGCCTTGATGTCGTCCGTGGCGGCGGCGCCGGCCCGCCAAGGTTGAGTTGGTGCACGCTGGTTGTTATAAGAGCCTGCCCGAAAAACCACGGGTCCCTGCTGCTGATCAGGATGTCTCCATGTTGCACGCTCCCCGGCCCTTGTTGCGCTTTCTCTCCCTGTGCCTGCTGGGCGCCCTGCTGGGGGGGTGCGGTGGACTCTTCGAAGAAACCGGCCGCCGTTTTGCCGCCAATCTGTCGTCGGCGGTGGCCGACAATGACGATCCGGAAATCGTGAAAGCCGGTTCGGCCTCCTACCTGCTCCTGCTGGATGCGCTGGTGCGCCAGGAGCCGGAAAGCCCGGCCTTCCGCCAGGCCGCCGCCGCACTCAATTCCGCCTATGCCGGCGCCTTCGTGAAAGAGCCGGCGCGCGCCGCTGCACTCACCGACAAGGCGCTCAATTACGCCCTCGAGGCCATGTGCCTTTCCCACGACACACTGTGCAAGCTGCGCGAGATGCCGGTGGCCGATCTTGAGCAGCAACTGGCGCATCTGGACAAGGACGACCTCGGGCTCATCTACACAACCGGTGCGGCCTGGGCCGGCTGGGTGCAGGCCCACAGCGAGGATTTCAATGCCGTGGCCGACCTGCCGCGCGTGGAAGCCTTGATGCAGCGCGTGGTGGCGCTGGATGAAAGCTGGCAGGGCGGAGCCGCCCATCTCTATCTCGGCGTGATCGCCACCGCCATTCCGCCGGCGCTGGGCGGCCGGCCGGAAACGGGGCGCGGTCATTTTGAAAAAGCCGTCAGCCTTTCCGGTGGCAGCAACCTCATGGCCAAGGTGTATTACGCCAAGAATTACGCACGTGGCGTGTATGATCGCGAGCTGCACGACCGCCTGCTGAAGGAAGTGCTGGCCGCCGATGCGCATGCGCCCGGCTGGACGCTGAGCAACCTGCTGGCCAAGCAGGAGGCAGAGGAACTGCTGAAATCGGCAGACGAATATTTCTGACATCTTTTTCATCCAGCGGCGCCCCTGCAGGTGGCGCGCTGGCACATACCGGTCGCGGCCGCCAAGTGCAAAGGCGGCGCCCGGTCATTTGCAAAAGGAGATTTCCATGAAGTGGGAGCTGAAGCGCCGGCTGCTGGCCGCCGTCACCCTGAGCCTGCTGGCCACTGCTGCCAGCGCGCAGACTTTCAAGATCGCCACGCTCTCGCCGGACGGCTCCGCCTGGATGACGAAAATGCGGGCGGGTGCCAATGACATCAAGACGCGCACCGAAGGCCGCGTGGAGTTCAAGTTCTACACCGGCGGCACCATGGGCAATGACAAGGCCGTGCTCAACAAGATCAAGATCGGCCAGTTGCAGGGGGCGGCGGTGTCCGGTGGCAGCCTGGCCGATGCCGCACGCGACATCCAGGTCTATTCCCTGCCGCTGAAATTCCGCAGCTTCGACGAAGTGGACTATGTGCGCGGCAAGATGGACGCCCAGTTGTCCAAGCAGCTGGAAGACGGTGGCTTTGCCAACTTCGGTTTTGCCGAAGGCGGTTTTGCCTATGCCATGAGCAAGAATGCGCCGGTGTCGTCGGTTGCCACCCTGCGCAAGCAGCGCGTGTGGATTCCCGACAACGATCACCAGTCCGAAGAAGCCATGAAGGTTTTCCAGGTGACGCCGGTGCCGCTCTCGCTGGCCGATGTGCTGCCCAGCCTGCAGACCGGCATCATTGATACCGTCGCCTCCTCGCCGATTGCCACCGTGGCGCTGCAGTGGCACACGCAGGTGAAATATTTCACCGATCTGCCGCTCAGTTATTTCGTGGGTGCGCTGGCCATAGAAAAGAAGTCCTTCAGCAAGCTCGCGCCGGCCGACCAGGCCGTGGTGCGCGAGGTCATGGGGCGCGTCTTCAAGGAAATCGACGCACAGAACCGCAAGGACAATGTGTCCGCCTATAACGCCCTGCTCAAGCAGGGCATCAAGGCCGTGAAGCCGACACCTGCGGAAGTGGCCGACTGGGAAAAGAATGCCGAGCTGGCCAGCGCGCAGATGGTGAAGGACGGCATCGTCAGCCAGCAGTCCGCCAGCCAGCTCGACAGCCTGCTGACCGCTTTCCGCAGCGGCAAGAAATAAGCGGCAATGCGCCGCTTCCGGAGCCGCGTTTTGGTCTGAGTCGTCATTCCCGCGCACGCGGGAATCTCCCTGATGAAGAGTGGACAGTATTCACGAGATTCCCGCGTGCGCGGGAATGACGTTGTTTTCCTGCTTGTTGCAGTTTTCCAGACAGCTATGCCCCCTTGCAGGTGCGAATTCATTCGCACACAAAGCAGGGCCTGTGCGAATGAATTCGCGCCTGCAGGGATACGGAGAGGCCAAGGGCTTTCTCCACGCACTGAAAAGAGCAGTAGGCCACCTCCTGCGTTTGTCATGCCCATGGTTTGCAAAGAAACCAGCAGACAGGAATAAGAAAAGATGCGGAAATTTTTCACCGGCCTGCTCAAGGCCGTGCACTGGCTGGAAGATGCCTTCCTGGTCTGTCTCTTGCTGACCATGGTGGGGCTGGCCGTGCTGCAGATCGTCTTGCGCAACGGTTTTGACGGCGGTTTCCTCTGGGCCGAATCCTTCCTGCGCGTGCTGGTGCTCTGGATAGGCCTGGCCGGGGCCATGGCGGCGAGCCGCACTCACCGCCACATCAATATCGACATCATCGGCCGTTTCCTGCCGCCTTTGGCCGCCAGGGCGGCGGCCGTCTTCAACGCCCTGTTCACGGCGGGCGTGTGTGCGGCGCTGGCGTATTACTCCCTGGATTTCGTGCGCGTGGAATACGAAGCCCCCAGCATGGCTTTTGCCAGCGTGCCGACCTGGATTTGTGAAAGCATCATTCCCTTTGCGTTTTCCGTCATTGCCCTGCGTTATCTGCTGCTGGCCCTGCTCACGCCCTGGCGTGCCCTGCCGCAGGCTGCTGCCCACGGCATTGCCCTGACAGATACCGCTGTGCCTGACAGTGCTTCTCCCGCGCAGAAAGGAGGGGCTGCCAAATGATCCTGTTCTGCGTTGTTGTCATCATTCTGGCGGCTCTCATGGGCTCGCCGATTTTTGCCGTGATTGCGGCGGCGGCCATGCTGGGTTTCTACAGCGTGGAGACGCCCCTCACGGTGGTCGGTGTCGAGCTTTACCGTCTGGTGGATACGCCCTTGCTGCTGGCACTGCCACTGTTCACCTTCGCTGGTTACCTGCTGGGGGAGTCGCGCACTTCCGACCGCCTCGTGCGCCTGGCGCGCGCGGGCCTGGGCTGGATGCCGGGCGGCCTGCCGGTGGTGGCCTTCCTCACCTGTGCCTTTCTCACGGCTTTCACGGGTGCCTCCGGCGTCACCATCGTTGCGCTGGGCGCGATGCTTTATCCGGCGCTGACCAAGGCCGGCTACCCCGACCGCTTTTCACTGGGGCTGGTCACCAGTTCCGGCGCCCTCGGGCTTTTGCTGCCGCCGTCCCTGCCGCTGATTCTCTATGCCGTCATTGCGCAGCAGCTGCCCTCCGGTGCCGGAGTCACCATCCAGCATGTGTTCACGGCCGGCCTTCTGCCTTGCCTGCTCATGGTGGTGGCACTTTCGCTTTTCGGCTTGCGCGTGACAAAGCAGCACAACATCCCGCTGCAGAAATTTTCTTTCGCTGAACTCCGCGCCGCCGCCTGGGAAGCCAAATGGGAACTGCCCCTGCCTGTTTTCGTGTTCGCCGGCATCTATGGCGGCTTCTTTGCCGTTTCCGAGGCGGCGGCGGTGACGGCGCTTTATGTGCTGGTCACGCAGATGTTCTTCTACGGTGAAATCAGCCTGCGGCAGTTGCCGCGCATCATGCGCGAGGCCATGATGATGGTGGGCAGCGTGCTGCTCATCGTGGGTGTTGCCATGTCCTTCACCAACTGGTTGATCGATGCGGAAGTGCCCACGCGCCTCTTTGACCTTGTGCGTTCGCACATCCACAACAAATACGTCTTCCTTTTCCTGCTCACGATCTTCCTGCTGCTGCTCGGCATGATGCTGGACATCTTTTCGGCCCTGGTCATCATGGTGCCGCTGCTCCTGCCCATGGCCGTGGGCTATGGCGTGCACCCGGTGCACCTGGGCATCATTTTCCTGGCGACCATGGAAATCGGCTACTGCATGCCGCCGGTGGGCATGAACCTCGTCATCGGCAGTTTCCGTTTCAGGAAGCCCATCATGGAGCTGGCCCGTGCCTCGCTGCCTTTCATGGCGGTGCTTTTCGCCGTGGTGCTCATCATCACCTACGTGCCCTGGTTGAGTCTGGTGTTCGTCAAGTGAACGGGGCGCTGGTCGCCCGTCATGCTGGCAGTTGCTTGTGTGGTCGTGTGCGCTATGAGGTGACCGGTGGCATCCGTAGCGTGACGCACTGCCACTGCAGCATGTGCCGCAAGGCGCACGGTGCCGCCTTTGCCACTTATGGTGCCGTGAAGCGTGAGCAATTCCGCTGGCTGCAAGGCGAAGACCATCTGGCCTCCTACGTTTCGTCCGAAGGCATCACCCGCCGCTTCTGTTCTGCCTGCGGTGCCAATCTGCTGTGGCTCAGCGCGAACCGTTTTCCGGAGTGGTTCTCACTGGCCCTGGGGACGCTGGATACGGAATTCCGGCCCGAGCGGCAGAAGCACATCCATGTCGCGTCGAAGGCAGCCTGGCATGACATCACGGATGACTGGCCGCAGCAGCCGGACTGATGCTGTGTCATGAAAAAGCCCCGCTTTGCGGGGCTTTTTTTCGGGTGAATGTGTCAGGCGGCCCAGAGCTTGCGCAATGGAAAGCTGCCCCGGTAATAGTTTTCGGTCTGTTGCAGAGCCTCTTTCAGCAACTGGTCAGCGCGCGCACGGCTCAGGAATTCGCAGAGCGCGACATGCACCAGGCGCACGATTTCGCGCAACGAGCCCTCGGCAATGAAGATGTCCTGGGGGCCGGCAGCGCCCTCGTTCAGCCAGGCCTGCACAGCCTCTTCGGCGGGGTGTGACAGGTCCAGTTGCGGAAGATGCTCGAGCAGCAGTTCGCGCATGCGTGCATTCATGTCCGAAGGCGTGCGCGCGAACACGGTATTCACCAGTTGCACGCAACCGGCCAGGGCCTCTTCTTCCTGTGCTGAAAGACGGTCGCGTATCACCGGCTTGCGCAGCACGGGCGCTGCAACAGCTTCGGTGACGGCCGCCGCTGCCATGCTGTTCGCGCGCGGCTCCTTCAGCAGCTTGCCGTCCTCGCCGGTGAGGGCACGCAGCAGGCTTTGCAGTATGCGTGAGCGCTGCGCCGTGAGCGCGGGCGTGGTGCATATCTCGCTCAGGAAGCCCTGGAAGGCGAAGGCGGGTTGGCGCGAGTAGCGCAGCTCCCAGAGAATGACGGCCTCGATGAGATCCTCGCCGTGGAGGTAGGAGGAAAGCACCTGCTGGATGACGAGTTTTTTCTGGGCAATATCCATGGTTGTTCGAGTGTTCTTTGCGTTGGCCGGACAGGAGGCCTGCCACCGCAGGCCCTGAAGGCTGTCCAGCAATGTGTATGCCATGTGCTGTGGCTGTTTGGCATCGGCCCCTGCGCGGGCCGGAGCGTGTTCAGGGGCCAGGGTCTGCCTTGCGATGGTGCCGGACATGCTTTGCATGCAGCACGGCTGTGCACGGGGAGGGGGCGGCATGAAAAAAGCCCGCGGCAGGCGGGCTTTTTCCGGTGCGGACGGCTTTTACTTTTTCGCGCTGGCGCCTTGCTTGAGCCTGGCTTCCAGTTCGCGTATCTGCTTTTCCTTCATGGCGATGATCATTTCGCCATCTTCCACCTGGGCCTTGAGATCGGCTTCGCGCGAGGCCAGTTCGGCCTGTTCGGTTTTTACGCGATCCAGTTCTTCCTCGCTCAGCGCAACGGCATCGGATTCTTCCGCGGGCTTCACCACCACCGGGGCCGGTGGTGTGGCAGGTTCCGTGGCTGCCTTCGCTGCTGCCGGCATGGCCGGGGCCGGGTCTTCAGACTTGGCACAGCCACCCAGCAGGGCCAGGCAGCACACCAGCAGGCCTGTTTGTATCCACCCATGCCGCATTTCCATTCCGGTCTCCTTCTGTGCTGAGGCCGGCTTGCATCGCCGGCAGGCGCGGCGGACACTCGCCGCCGTCATCGGGCAGCAATGGTGCAAAGCCTGATGCGCTCCTGTCAATTTTGGAAACCCCGCCGGCCGGTTTTTTGCTGAAAGACCGGGCGGCGGATGATCCGGCTGACAGGCCGGCCACGAGGACTTCCGATGCTTTTTCCGCAACTGCGGGC
This sequence comes from Moraxellaceae bacterium, assembly GCA_030146505.1. Classification (GTDB taxonomy): domain Bacteria; phylum Pseudomonadota; class Gammaproteobacteria; order Pseudomonadales; family Moraxellaceae; genus UBA2031. The sequence goes on along the minus strand of JASLCO010000188.1, from coordinate 2,726 downwards.
CAGCCTGCGTTTCTTCTGGCAATACCTGACGCCCCTGCTGGTGCGCCTGATGCCGGTGTTGCTGCCGCTGTTGCTGGCGGTCAACTACCGCTTTTTCATGCAGCTGGGTGGCGATGCCGACAAGGTCATGCACGATCCGGTTTCCCTGTTGTTGCAGATGCTGGCCGGGCTCGCCGGCAGTGCCCTGGCCCTGGTCTATGCCGCCACCGAATTGCAGGGCGGCGACACCGCGCCGCTGGCCTTATGGCGCCGTGCCCTGCCACGCCTGCCTTCGCTGTTCCTGATACAGATTCTGGCCGGCACGGCCATCGTGCTGGGTCTGTTCGCCCTCATCCTGCCGGGGCTTTATCTGGCCGGCGTACTGCTGCCGGCCTATGTGCTGGTGGTGGTGGAAGAGCAATCTGCTCCCGCGGCCCTGCACGATGCCTGGCTGCGCTTTCGCGCCCGCCCCTGGGAACTCACGGCCAGTTTCTGTTTTGTACTGTCCGGCCTGCTCATCGTGATTTCAGGGCTGGAATCCTTACAGCAGTTGCTGGGCCAGGTTGCGCTGCCGGTACGCATTGCCGCGAGCACCGGGCTGGACCTGATCGCCGCGCTCTTTACGCAACTCGTGTCGATCCTGCTGGTGCATGTCTGGTTTGCCGCGAATGACAGGCCAAAGGATGCCGGCTCCGTCTGATTTCCGGACCTGTACCGTTGTTTCAGAACTTGGGGGTCGCTAAATTCCTGCGCGTTTTTCCTGCGATGCGAGAGTTGAGATGCAAGAGTTTCCGGCTGCCGATTTCCATCTGCCCACGGGTGAGCACGTACGTAATTACCTGCGTGTCATCCTTGTGCAGGTGGCCCTGTTTGCCGTGGTCTACGGCGGTTGCAACTGGCTGACCGCGCAGCGCGAGAGTGTGGGGCATTACTACTTTGCCTGGGAGCTCACTATCCCGCTCTTCCCGCGCATGATCTGGGTTTACCACTCCATCCTGCTGCTGTTTCTTGTGCCCATGTTCCTGCTCACGAGAGAACAGGTGAACGCCATAGGGCGTGCCTTTGCCTGTGTCACGCTGGCAGGTGGCGTGTGCTTTCTGCTATTTCCGGGCGTGGCAGGTTTTGCACGGCCGGATTATGCAAGCGAGCCCGGCCTGCAGGCTCTGGCCTTCAGCATCCTGTATCACGCCGACAATATCCATAACGTGATGCCCTCGCTGCATGTGGCCTACTGCACGCTGGTGATACTGGTCATCCAGAAGCAACTCGAAGGCAACCGTTTGCGCCTGCTGTTCTGGGGCTGGCTGATGGCCATCGTGACTTCCACCGTGCTGGTGCACCAGCATCACCTGGTTGATCTGCCCACAGGCGCCATCCTCGGCTATGCCGGCTACCGCCTGTTCCTGCGCTGGAGTGAATTGCCGCCGGCCCAGGCGGTTGCCGCCTGAGTCTGCATGCGCGCTGCCGGCCGGTGGCGCGGCTTCCATGTGTCATGCCCTCACTCGAGCGAGAGCTACAGCCTTCGCCGAGGTGACGAATCCCTGGAAAAAACTCTGTCACCCCGGAAGGCTTTAATCCGGGGGCCAGTGACTTTTCTTTTTCTTTTGCTGTTAAGCGAGCGAAGCGGCCTCCCGCTTTTGCTTTTCAATTCCCCGTAGAGTTCGCCGAGCAGCGGAAGGGGCTGGTGGAAAAAGGGCGAGGATTGTCTGAGTGCGGGCATGGCCCGCGCGAGTTGCTGAGCCCCCGCCAGCGCCTGAGCAGCGCAGGGAATCCCGCCGAAGGCGGGACGAACGGCTCGGGTCGGCTTTCTTTGCTTACTTTCTTTGCCGAGGCAAAGAAAGTAAGGCCCGTCCGGCGAGGACGCGGCCTATCAAATAAACAACGGGAGTTTGAAAAGAGAGTGGGGCTTAGCTCGGATGCAGCGCAGCGGAATCCGGGGGTTGTGGCGGAGTTAACCCGGATTTCGTTTCACTCCATCCGGGTTACGCTTGCTGGGTGTTTGTGAGGAGCAATTAGCCAACGACAGAATTGAAAATATACGCAGCACCAGCAATGGCAACAGCTAATGAAATAATTGCTCCTCCGACGGGGTTTTCTTCGCGTACGAGCTCATATGTGGTTACGGATATTTCCAGTGCATCCTTGCTTGATAGCGGTGATGGCTTGCTTGCTAATAAAGACAGGAGGCGATTTTTTCTAGTGCTAACTAGAAAGCTAAGGTCTCGTTGAATAAATGATCGTATAACAGCTATATCTTCGTTCTTGTGAATTGGACTTGTGCCGTCGTCCAAGGCTTTTAGGGCCTTTTTCTTATTTATGGATTGTGCAACAAGCGCAAAAAAAACCATTAAAAATAAAAAGCTAAAGACGCCAAGGATATATATCCAGAAACTTGGGCTTTTCTTTATTCGACGTTGTGTCTCTTCATTAGCAAGAATTAGTCCCCTTACATTTTTTATTCTTGAGTAGGGCGTGTATTTTGGTTGTTTGCCGGATACTAGGAGGCTGAATTCAATGCTGTCGCCAGGATTTAATAGGGGAAACTGAAGTGTTGTGCTCTGTGAAGAGTGTTCAATGGATGCGCCTAAATTTTTAGGATCTGATTTTATTATGGCGGCTTCCAGAATTTCGCCGCTGACAAAGGATATTTGAGGTGGGGAAACTAAATCCTCTTTAATGATTGGTGCGCGACCTGTGTTTTCCAGTCTAAAAACTATTTTTGTCAGGGATTCTATTTGCTTTTCATC
>JASLCO010000157.1 GCA_030146505.1 Moraxellaceae bacterium | reverse complement strand
TTCCGGCTGGAGAGCCTGCCGGCGCTGGAAATGGAATTCATGGAAACCGTCGGCCGCCAGCGCGGCTGCCTGGGTGCCGGTGGCCGCGTGGACATCGCCAAGATTTCCAACGTCATCATCAACGAATTCCGCACGGCCACCCTGGGCCGCATCAGCCTGGAAACGCCGGAAATGGCCGTGGCCGAAGAAGTGCTGGTGCAGCGCGCCATCGCCGAAAAAGCCGCCGCCGACGCGGAAAAAAAGAAAGGCCGCAAAGCCTCCTTCCATGCCGGTGGAAAAACACCACCGGCATGAGCCGGCGCCGGTTTTTTTCCGGGGCCGGCAAGGTTCGCTCCAGAACGTGAACCTGTCCGGATTTGCGGCTTTTACGAATACCGGCAGACCCCCGCCATTGCTAGAGTGCCCTCCCGCCACGAGGACAGGGCGGGTTTTGCCTATTTTTCACAGGGGTTTCATATGACAAGCATTCACTGGCGCGCGTTTGCGCTTGCCGCTTTTTTCCTGCCGGCCCTGACGCAGGCTGACACTCCCCCGGAACCGGTTGCCGCACCATTCGACGCGGCAGCCTTCGATGCTTCCCTGAATTACCAGACCGGCACCGTCAGCCTGCCCGACGGCAAAGCGGTGCTGAAGCTGGGCGAGAATTTCCGCTACCTGTCGCCGGCCGATACCGATCGTGTGCTGGTGGAAGCCTGGGGCAATCCCAAGGGTACGCAAACGCAGGGCATGATCGTGCCGGCGGCGCAAAGCCCGGTGGGGGCAGGAGGCTGGGGCGTGATTGTGGAATACGAGCAAAGTGGCCATGTCAGTGATTCGGATGCCAACGAAATCAATTACGACGATCTCCTGGTCGACATGCAAAAAGGCACGAAGGAAGACAATGAGCAGCGCCGCAAGGCCGGCTATGAAACCGTGGACCTGCTGGGCTGGGCCAGCAAGCCTTTTTACGACAGCACCGGCAAGCGCCTGCACTGGGCCAAGGAACTGAAGTTTGCCGGCAGTGAAGGCAATACGCTCAATTACAATATCCGTGTGCTGGGGCGTGAAGGCGTGCTGATCCTGAATGCGGTTGCCGGCATGGACCAGTTTGCCCTCATCCGCCCCGAGCTCGATGACGTCGTGAAAATTCCTGAGTTCACGGCGGGCAACCGCTACGCCGATTACAACCCCGTCACCGATCACAAGGCCGAATACGGCCTTGCCGCCATGGTGGCCGGTGGCGTGGCGGCCAAGGCCGGTTGGCTGGCTCCCCTCCTGCTGGCCTTCAAGAAATTCTTCGTACTCATCCTGCTGGGCCTGGGCTGGCTGGGCAAAAAGATCATGGGTGTTTTCAAGGGCGAAAGCTGAATAGAGCGCCTGCCTGGCAAAGGCCGCACATAAAGCGCGGCCAATCTTTTACAGGCAGCGGCTCCGGGAAAAGCGTAGTTGTACATGCAACGGCCTCAGACTGTCATTCCCGCGAACGCGGGAATCTCATGGCTTCAGGCACAGGATTATTCGCTGCGCTCACCCCCTGATTAAATCCTTCCGGGGCAGGTTCTTCGGGCCAGCCTGCGGCTGTTCAATCCCCCAAGGGGACTTATTACAGGCATGCCCTTCATGCTTTTGCCCCGCTTATCAAGGGAGTGACGACGTGTTTAGGCAGTTAAGTATGTAATTCCCAAGGAGATGCCTGTAGGTGCGAATTCATTCGCACAGCATTTGAGTACTCCTTGTTCCCGTGTCTGCCATCGCCTTGATGTGTGCGAATGAATTTGCACCTGCGGGGTGTGGAAAATTTCCTGAAAAAAAACGTGCTTTCAGAAATGAACCTGGTGCTTGCCGGGAACCGGGCTGCCCTGCTGCTCGCGTTCTTCCAGGATGCGGTCCAGGGTTTTCGAGATGAGGGCGGCGTTGCGTATCATGGAAATCTTGGGCCAAGTGCGGCGGCGGCCGGCCTGTATCAGCGCCTCGATTTCGCCTTCGCGGAATTCAAAAACCGTCTGCCGCCATTTGAAGTCGCCTTTTTCCGGCAGTACGTTGATATCGCCCAGATAGTGCTGTTCCAGCATGCTGATGACATAGGCCAGCTGTGACGCCAGTCGTTGGCCGGTGCTACCGCGACGATCCAGTATGCCTTCCATCTTGACCAGAAATTCGCTCAGCATTTTCACGGATGACACCGAAAATGCAGCGCGCAGGCTGTTGCCGCGCTGCGCTTTCACGTCTTCGATGAAAGGAACCACCAGCGGATTGATCATGCTCACGATGAAATGGTTCACGCCATAGAGCCGTGCCAGCCGCTTGGCGGGCAAGTCGCTGGACAAGGAGCCGTCCACCCAGCGCCGGCCTTCCAGATAGGGGCGGGGCTTGCCGTCAAAGCCCTTGGCATAAAGACGCTCGGCCGGAATCAGTCCGGGAATGGACGAGGAGGCCGAGGCAGCCGCGCGGATATAGACATTGGGCGAGGTGATGGCGTTCATCAGGCGCGATGTCTGGTGCTTTTCTGCCGGTGAAATCGAGATGTTGATGAAGCGGCCGGTGCGCTCGAAGGCTTCCTGGAAGGTGATGTCGAGCGGAATGATTTCATCCAGCAGGCGTTCACGCGAGGCTTTGGCATCAGCCGGTTCCAGCCTGCCCATGAAAACGTCCAGCATGCGTGTGCGCGTAGGTTCCACATAACGCTTTTCGGCAAAGTGACCAGCCTTGAGTTCGGCGTCGGTGAGCAGGCCGAGCTGGGCGGCAATCACCGCGCCTGCGCTGGCACCGGAAATCACCTTGGGCAAGAGGTCGTGGTCCACCAGTTCCTGCACCATGCCGTGGTGGAAATAGATAAGGCCGGCGCCGCCGGAAAGCAGCAGCGCGGAGCGGCCATAGCAGTGGCTGGCGCGACGGAAGAAATCCGCTTTTTCCGCCGGGCTGATTTCGCTGTCCGGGCAGCGGTGTATGTAGTCCAGCGCCTCGGCAATCAGCGCCACATACTCTTCTATCAACAGCTTGGTGCCACATTTGGCGCGGCCGTAAAGATGCGGCCGTCCCATGCCGCCCATATTGCCGTGCACGCCTTCGTTGAGCGCATAAAGCAACTCGGCCGAGGCGCGGTCGGTCAGGCATTGCCGGAGCTTGTCGTGGCGCGACTGGATGGCACCGTAATCGTAGAGCGTGGAAGCCAGTGCCTCGCGCCATTCGCTGGCGCCGCTCTGCCTGTCGTGTTGTTCCGCCAGTTCATGCCATTGGGCATAGGACGTGGCAACAGCCATCTCTCGATCAATCTCCTTGCTGCTCTTGCGCTGCATGGCCGGAATGGCGCTCATGGAAATGATCTCGCGGGAAGGAAGATAGAGGGGAAAAAGGCCGGCCCATTCTAGGAGCCGGCAGCCGCCGCGAGAGTGGCGCTTTCTGTTGTCCTTCTTGTCCGTCTCTTGCCCGGTCGATGCAGGCAAGCGCCCTGCGTCGCGCAAGACAGGACTTCCCTGGGCAGCATTTCGTGCTGCCGCCGTGTCATTTGCCTGTTGGCAAGCGCGAGGGGCAACGTGGCAGCCAGGAGGAGCCTGGTCGAATTCAGGCGGATTCCTGGCGGACAAGCACGCCTTGCCGCTTGCCCGGCTTTGGCAGGAGACGCCGCGCCGGTTTCACCGGCACAAGATGGCTTTCAAACTGGCGCGTTGCTGTTTCCCAACTGCAATCCAGGGCCGCACTGCGTGCCTCTTCCCAATCCAGTTGCCGGGCCGTCAGGCAGGCTTCCCGCAAATCCTCGTGCAGGCAGCCGCTGATGCCGTCCTGCACCACGTCCACCGGGCCCGTGACCGGAAAGGCCGCCACCGGCAGGCCGGAGGCCATGGCCTCCAGCATGACGAGCCCGAAGGTATCGGTGCGGCTGGGGAAAACGAAAACGTCACTGCTGGCCAGCAGTGACGCCAGTGCTTCGCCGAAGCGGTAGCCAGTGAAATGAACCTGTGGAAACTGCTTTTCCAGTGCGTTGCGTGCCGGGCCGTCACCAATCACCAGCTTGCTGCCGGGCAGGTCCAGCGCCAGAAAGGCCGGCAGGTTTTTTCCCACGGCCAGGCGGCCGGCATAAACCCATACCGGGCGCGGCAAGTCCAGCGCGGTGCGTTTGCGCGGCGAAAAGAGGGCGGTATCCACGCCGCGTCCCCACATGCCGAGCCTGCCGAAGCCATGGTAGGCCAGTTGCTCGCGCATATGTGGCGTGGCCACCATGGTTTTTTCGGCGGCGCCGTGAAACCAGCGCAGGAAGCGGTAGACGAATTCCGCCTTGATGAATGGCAGGCGGGCATTCACGAATTCCGGGAACTGCGTGTGGTAGGACGTTGTGAAGCGCCAGCCGCGTTGCAGGCAGTGCGCCCGCGCTGCCAGACCGAGTGTGCCCTCGGTGGCAATATGCACACAGTCGGGTGCAAAGGCATCCAGCAGCTTGCCGAGATGGCGGCGCGGAAAAAGCGGTAGCCGTATTTCCGGATAGCTGGGCAGGGGAAAGGTGAGGAAGCCTGAGGCCGGCGAGAAAACCTCAAGCTCGTGGCCCGCTTTGCGCAGTTCTTCGCAGGTGCGGGTCAGCGTGGTGACCACGCCGTTGACCTGAGGGGGCCAGGCATCGGTGCAGATGGCGATTTTCATGCCGCCACGGTGCCCCCGGGAAATGGCGAGGATGTTGCAGCGGCATGATGGTTTGATGATGCATATCCGGCCGACAGGGTTTCCTGGCGGCTGTCATCAAAATGAAGGAAAACTGCAACAGTAGCGACCCAATACCGGCTTAGCGTAGCCGGCATGAACAAGACAACGACAGGAACCCCAGGCTTCAATTCGAAACTGGCCCGTATGGAGTGGCTGGAATACCGCCTCTGTGTGCGCATCAATCGCAGCTCGCAACGCGACGCCGTCAGGCTTTTCTTCAAGGCCGTCAGCCGTCTTGGCGACGGCGTTTTCTGGTACTCGCTGATGGCGGCACTTGCTGTCGTTCAGGGCGAGGGCGGGCGTCTTGCCGTGCTGCAGATGCTCTTTACGTCCGGACTCGGCGTTGCCCTCTATAAATACCTGAAAGAAAATCTGGTACGCGAGCGGCCCTTCATTGCCCATGCCGATATCCGTTGCGGCTGCCCGCCGCTGGATCACTACAGCTTCCCTTCTGGCCACACCCTGCAAGCGGTGCTCTTCACCACGCTGGCGGTGAGCTGGTTTCCGGCGCTGGCGGCACTGCTGATTCCCTTCACCGTGCTGGTTGCACTCTCGCGCATGGTGCTGGGGCTGCACTACCCCACGGATGTGGTTTGTGGTGCCGCCATTGGCTTTACGTTGGCGCAAGGCTCCTTGCTGCTTTTGCCGGTGGTTTGACGCTGGCACCATCTCCACGCTGTTTCTTCTACCTCGTACCATCCCTCCTTGCTTGTGCTGCCTGCCCTCGTTGAGCCTCGGTTCGAGGCCTAACGGCGGGCTGTGGGCGCAATCCCAACACAATCAGGTCAATACACAGACCACTCAAGCAGAATGGATTTCATGGCTATTGCCTATTCACTTCTTGCTGTTTTCGCCGACTCGCCTTTCCAGGGCGTACAGATTCCGGTGGTGGTGCTCGACAAGCCGTTGTCGGATGCCCACAAACAGGCACGGGCAGATGAGTTCCAGCAGACGGCAATCGCATTCATTGATGCGGCAGCCAACGAGCCGGCCACTGTATTCAACGGCAAGGGGGCCCCTGCCTCCTCAGCGCTCACACCATACTCGCGGCTTCCTATGCTGCTTATGAAAAAGGTCTGGTGCAGGATCAGGAGAATGACAGCTCTTTCAAGCTCACACAGCAGAAGCACGTCATTGAAAACCATATCGACAAGGCCGATACCGGTTCTGGTGCCATACACTTTGCGCGCACCCTGAGCCCCCACCATCAATCGATACACGCCGGAAGCTGCCCAGCTGGCGGCGGCGCTGAATACCGAAGAGCGTCATATTTCCTTCAGCAAATACAAGCCCATGGTGATCAGTGTGGATCATCCCGTGCTCATCATTCCCTTCACCAAGCCCGAGCATGTGCAGGCTACCAGCTTCAATGTGCAACGCTGGGCCGATCTGGCCGGCCATGTCTATACGCCACAGCTGTTCCTGTTCGCGCCGGGCTGCATTACCGGCAGCACGCAATTCCTTGGCCGTCTCATCAATCCCGAGCTGGGGCGCGATGTGTTGCCACCCATAGGCAATGTGATGCCGGAATTCATCGCTTATCTCACCGAGCAGGCCGACCTCGCCGACGGCACACACACCTTCGCCATAGACCGTGGCAGCGACACCTCGCGCAAGAGCATCCTGCACGCCGAGTTCTACAAGCGCCCCGGCCGCGAAGTGCGCTGCCGCATCGGCGGGCATGTCATCAAGATGGGGGTGGGAGAGTTGTTGTACCCTTGATTGTTGCGTAGGGATTCGTGTATCGCAGCCCGGCCTTGTGCCGGGCTGCGGCTTTTACGGATAGGTTGCAGGAAGCGAGGCTGCTAGATTCGCAGGCCTTATGTGGGTCGGATCCGGAATTGGGGAAATACAGTGGAGCAGTCAGCGTTTGAGGCCATGGTTCAGCAGCTGGAAGTGGAGGCCAAGGCAAATCCATCCTGGTACAAGCTGCGGGTTGCGGCCATTGCCTTGTTCGGCTTCGTCATACTCGGGGTTGGCCTCGGATTTTCTGTACTGGTGTTGGGGAGCCTGGCGGGGCTTGTGCTGCTGACCCTGAAGGTGGGCGGTGGCTGGCTCATCCTGCTGGCAGCCAAGCTGGGCAAGTTCCTATTACTGCTGCTCGTGCCTGTCTGGGTCATGGTGAAAAGCACGTGGCAGATGCTGACATCCCGTTTTCCCAAGCCCGAAGGGCATGAAGTCCGCCGGCGAGATGCTCCGGAGCTTTTCAGTCGTCTTGATGAGCTGCGTCACCGCATGAAAGGGCCGCGCTTTCACAAGATACTGGTCACCAACGAGGTCAATGCCGCCGTCGTGCAGCATCCGCGTCTTGGCGTGCTCGGCTGGCATGTCAATTACCTGATTCTGGGCCTGCCGCTCATGCAGGTCATGACGGAAGACGAAATCATGGCGGTGATCGCTCATGAATATGGGCATCTTTCCGGCCAGCACGGCCGGTTCGGTGCTTTCATTTATCGTCTGCGCAATGCCTGGGCACGCATGCAGGAAATTTCCGATTCTTGGGATGATGCAGGTTCGCAAGTGGTAGCCCGCCTGTTCAACTGGTATGCGCCGCGCTTTAACGCGTTCACTTTCGTGATGGCCAGAAAGAATGAATACGAGGCCGATCTTGCCGCTGCCGGCTTGGTGGGGGTTCAGGCGGCCAGCAACGCCCTGGTCCGCGTGAATATCGCGGCCCATTTCTCCAGCCGGCAGTTCTGGGCGGATGTTGACCGGCAGGCCTGCCACTACGCCGAGCCTGTTACACGCAGCCAGTTCTGGGCAAAGTCGTGGCAGGAAAGACTGTCGGAGGAAAATGAAACGGAATACCTGAGCCGGGCCTTGGCAGAGAAAACCGGGCATGCCGATACACACCCCTGCCTCACGGATCGCATACTCGCCATGGGCGGCAGTATCAAGTCTCTGCGGCCGCCTCCCAGGGCCGAACAAACAGCGGCGGAGGCATTGCTGGGAAAATGCCTGCCTGGGTTGCAGGCCGCAATGGATGCAGAGTGGCGTGACCAGGTGAAAGAGCAGTGGAGCGAGCGGCACCAGTACTTCTGCAAGCAGCTACAGCGCCTGCAAGAGCTGAGGGGCATGAGTGAACCAGATGAGGGTGAGGCCTGGGAAATCATATGTCTTACAGAAGAGTGTGAGGGAGAAGCCGGTATTGCTCCGTTGTTGGCATCATTCCTGGAGCGGGCTCCCGATCATGCAGCAGCACTTTTCATGCGTGGCCGGCGCTCCTTGGCTGCAGGTGATGAGGCTGGCATCGCTGATCTCGAGTCCGCCATGGAGCGTGATGCCGAGGCAACCTTGCCGGCCTGTCAGTTGCTCTACAACTATCTGAGCGAGCGTGACAAAGCGCGTGCAGCCCTTTACGAGGAGCGCTGGCTCAAACGCCGCGAATTCGAGAGCGAGCGTCGCCATGAAATCGACACGCTCAATATGAAAGAAATCCGCTTGTTGCCATCAGGCCTGCCTCGTGAGACCGAGGTGCAATGCGCCGAGGAAATCCTCAGGTGTGTTCCGGAGGTGAGAAAGCTATGGCTGCTCCGTCGGGTGATCAATATTGATCCCAAGGCAAATGCCTATGTGATTGGCTACCTGACCCATGACAAGGATTATGGCGAGGCCCTGCGCCAGTATTCGGAAAAGATAGCCGGCCTGAAACTTCCAGTTTCCGCTCATATCGTGCCGCTGGCTGAAAAGCATTTCGAGTTTGTGCGCCGCCGCATTGATGAGCTGGGCGAGCCACCCATCATCGACGAGGGCAGGCCTGCAACGATTGATGGATTGGCTGCTGCCGGGACAGCATGACGCCGCAAGCTGATTTGAGGTGCAGGCCATTGGTCTTGCTGTCACGGCTTTATGGGGACTACCTGATTCCGCCCTTTTGGCAAGGCTGCTACATTCGGGGCTTTCCGGTAATGGTGCCGGGATAATGCGTAATGCCCGAGAGAATGGGCGCACCGTGATGAAAACAAGAAGTGCCGGCAAGGAGGCTGGTGCGTATCACTAAGGCAGGATGCCTGGGCTGAAGGTGGTGGGCCAGGGCGGGGCTGCGTATCAATTATTTCCTCGTGCTTTGTTGCTTTCTGCTTTCTGCCCTTTTGGGGGAAGCCTGCATTTCATGAACAGACGTCAATTCCTGGTTTCCGGTGGGGTTGCCACGGCAGCGGTGGTGGCAGGTGTGTCGCTGCGTCGCGCGACCTTGCCGCCGGCGGATATGCCCGGCCTGATTGCCGAGCTTGAGGCTTTGCGCGGGCGGGCTTTGAGCATGCGTGAGGGTTGGCCGCCCTTCAAGGTGTTCTCCCATCTGGCGCAGAGCATCGAGCTTTCCATAAAAGGTTATCCCGAGCACAAGTCGCCAGCCTTCCAGCACACGGCAGGCGCTGCCGCTTTCTTCGTATTTTCAACCGCCGGCGCCATGCGGCATCCCCTCATCGAGCCCATTCCCGGTGCGCCGGTAATTGCGGACAACGGTGATGTGGAGGCGGCGTTAAGCCGTTTGTTGCAAGCCCTGAATACTTTCTCTGCTTATGAAGGAAAGCTGGCGCCGCATTTTGCCTATGGCGAGCTGGACAAGGCTGAGTATGCAAAGGCGCATGTGATGCATGTGCGGGATCACTGGCGACTGTTTGATGTAGCTTAGGAGTGGGTAAGAGCGCGAGCCCTTGCTCATGCAGCGTTTGTTACGGTAATTAAAAATAAAAGGATTATCATGAGATCCATTCGTGAGCTACTAAATGCCCTTCATGGGTACGGAGTTGTCTCGGCTTTCTGTAAGCCACTTGCCGAGAATGATAATTCTAAGCAGCAGATTTATTTGGGGAAAAGTTTTGGTGCTCTTCAGCTTTTCCCGTTTGATGCTGTTCGCATCTATACGGATCAGAAGATACCCAACTATAAGGCAGCTCTGGATTTCTTCTGGCTTACTCCCAGTGGGCTAATCAGTCACGCTCCGGGTGCACAGTTAATTTTGTATCCACAATATCCTGAAGTTCGGCTATCTGGCTTCCTAAATGGTTGTGCTTGGGCTCCCCGTGAGTATATGCAGCATATACCGGCAGACGAACGAAAGTTTAATAATGGTCCGGATGGGCGAGTGCTTTTCTTTGGTTCTACCGATGATGGGAAGATAATTGCCTTTCTTGCGCCTGCAGGGTCGGATGTCGCCGCCGACTTCTGGAAAAAAGTAGATTCGGGTGGCATGCACAGCGACGGTGTGTTTTTCCAGATATCAATGCAGGAGAGAGGCTCGCGTGAACTCCTCCTCGACAGGCTTGCAGAAATTTACCGTGCGGGTCGACATGGCTCAATACGCTTAAATAGAACTGGGCAGCCAATCACATACAAGGCTGCCAATGGAGGAGGGTACACACTCGAAGCTTTGCTTGGAATTATTCCAAATGGTCGCTCAGAGCCTGATTATCTTGGGTGGGAGATAAAGGCATATGGTGGAGATAAAGTTACCCTGATGACTCCTGAACCCAATGCGGGATTTTATGGAGAGGCTGGAGTTGAGGCATTTGTTC
>JASLCO010000141.1 GCA_030146505.1 Moraxellaceae bacterium | reverse complement strand
CAGCGGTACATCCAGCCCATCCACCTGGGCCTCCAGCCATTCCTCGCGGAATTCCATCATTTCCATGTTTCACCTCTACTTCTTGCTTCTCTTGTCTTCGTCGTTTGTGTGGAGCATTGAAACTGCCACAGATGACAGAACGATGAAAGCAGCAAGACGTAGCGGTGACGTAACAGGGGTGTAGGGACGAATTCAGCGCCGCGTTCGCGCGTCCTGTGTGCGAACGCGGCACTGAATTCGCATCTACGGGATCTGCGGTTCCACGGCGGGGTTGGCAAAACGTTCGCCCTTCTTGAGCTTTTCGTAAAGGTCAAAGTCGGGCCACTCGCGGCGTACCTGATCGGAAAAGACAATGGACTCCAGGGCGATAGAACCCATGCGCGGATTCAGCACGTCTTCGCGGAAGCACTGGGCATAGCCGGTGGCGGTTTCGTGCACGATGACCGACTGCAACTCCACATCGGCCTCGCCGTTCTTCATGTCCGTCTGCTTGAGCACGGCATCGGCCAGCACGAAGAAAAGGCGGGAAAACTGCTCGGCCGAAGGCGAAACCGGCAGGCGTATCCAGCGCGCGCTGAATTGCTCGCAGGCAGCGATGTATTCGGGATCGTCGCGGTCCCAGTAGCAGATGGCGTGGTCGAAGCTGTCGATGAGGGTGCGGATATTGCCCTTCATGAGGCCGAAGTCGTAAACCATCTGGCCATGGTCCAGGGCATGGGCTTCCAGAATGACCTCGACCTTGTAGCTGTGCCCGTGGATGGAACGGCGGCAACGGTCACTCGTGCAGTTGCGCACGATATGGGCATTCTCGAAACTGAAAAGCTTGCGGATGAGCATGGGAACGACCTCGGGCAGTCGGCGGATTCTACTTTATTCCGTCATCCATAGAAGCAATAATCCCGGGCCGCCGGCCCTGCTTCCTGTGGCATCAACCGCCTGAAGGCACCATGAATTCCATTCAGCGACTGCGAGCATTCCTGGGGCGCGGCCCCGCCATCATCACCCTGCTGCTGGCCGCCGTCGTGCTGACGGTGGCCATGCTGGGCTTCGGTTTCAGCCCGGCTCCGCCGAATACCATCACCATCGCCGCCGGCCCCGAGGGCAGCGCCTTTGCGCGCCAGGCCGAGCGTTACCGCAAGCTGCTGGAAAAACAGGGCGTCAAGCTCAGGGTCCTGACCACGACCGGCTCACGCGACAACCTGCGGCTCCTGCTCGACAAAAAACAGAAGGTGGATGTCGGCTTTGTCTCCGGCGGCCAGGCCAGCGAACAGGACGCTGCGCAACTGGTTTCGCTGGGCAGCGTCTCCTACCAGCCGCTGATGATCTTCTATCGCGGCCAGCCCAAAACCACGCTGGCCGAATTCAGGAACCTGCGCCTGGACATCGGCCCCGACGGCACTGCCACGCACACGCTGGCGCTGGCGCTGCTGGCGGTCAACGGTGTCAAACCGGGTGTTGATGGCGACAAGACCGTGCTGGTGGACATGCCCGATGCCGACATCGCCAAGCTCCTGGCCAGCGGCCAGGTGGATGCCTTCTTTGCCATGAGCGACTCCACGCCCTCGTCGCTGATGCGCACCCTGCTGCGCAGCGACGACATGCACCTGTTCAGCTTCGCCCAGTCCGAAGCCTATGCGCGCCGCTTCAGCTATCTCAACAAGCTCACGCTGCCGCGCGGTGCCATCAATCTGGGCGAGGACATTCCCGCCGCCGACCTGCCCCTCGTCGGCCCGACCGTGGAACTGGTGGCGCGGCCTTCCCTGCATCCGGCCATCTCCGATCTCCTGCTGGAAATCGCGCGCACGGTACACGCCCGCGCCGGCCTCTATGCCAAGCCGGGCGAATTCCCCGCGCCGCTGGAACATGAATTCCGCATCAGCGAAGACGCGCAGCGCTATTACAACTCGGGCCGTTCCTTCCTTTACCGCACCTTTCCCTTCTGGGTGGCCAGCCTGATTGCCCGCATTGCCGCCATCCTGCTGCCCGTCATCATCGTGCTGATTCCGGCCGTGCGCGTCTTGCCGGCGCTCTACCGCTGGCGCATGACCTCGCGCATCTACCGCTACTATGGCCAGCTGCACGCGCTGGAAAAGCAATGGCCGGGCGCAGACGCCACCCAGCGCGATGGCCTGCTCAAGGAACTGGGACGCATCGAGGAAGCCGTCATCAATACACGTGTGCCTTCGGCCTTCGGCGACCTGCTCTACCAGTTGCGCCAGCATGTCGCGCAGGTGCGCCTGCGGCTGCAGCAGTCGCAGTGAGCCCGGCGTGGCACAGGGCACCAGGCTGATCATGAATGGCCACCGCTGGGCCCGGGCGATGGCGGCTGCGCTGCTGGCCATGCTGTTGTTGCTGGCCGTCCTGCTCGTCTTCGCATCCATTCTCCTGCAACAACTGGACGCGCCCTGGCTCAAGTCCCGCCTCACCGCCGCCATCGAAAACAGCACCGGCCTCAGCCTCGACTACCGTCACGCGGAAATCTCGCTGCGCCACGGCCTGCGCCTCGACGATCTGGTGGTGCTCGCGCCCGCCCCCTTCCGTGCGGCCACGCCCGAACTCTTGCGTCTTCACCATCTTCAAGCCGACTGGACAGCAGGCGCGCTGATCCGGGGACCGGTGCGCGTGGAACGTGTGGCCTTGCAGGGGCTGGCCGTGCATGTCGCCATGAATGAAAACGGCGAGCATTCGCTCTCGGACCTGCTCGCCCGCTTCCCTTCCGAGCCGGAAGAACCCAAGACCATAGCCCAGCAACTGGCCGAGTTTTTTGCCCAGCCCCTGCCCCTGCGCAACGTGGAACTCTCCGGCATTTCCGCCGAGTTCGTGCAAGTCCGCCACGGCGTCGTTGCCGACCGCTGGGCCTTAAGCGGACTCGGACTCAGCGCCCGCATGCAGGATCAAAGCCCCTCAATCGGCAGCGAAGACGGCTGGCTATTGCAGGCCGACATGGAAAAGCCCGGCCAGCCGGCCGCGCTTGTGCTGCGCCGGGAAGCCGCTGGCCAGCCCCCTGCCTCCGCGCAACTGGCACTGGCGCTTTCCGCCCTGGCCAATGCCCGGGGCGGCAGTATTACGTTCAGGCTGGATCTCGGGCAGCAGGATTTCGATTCACGCCTCCAGAGCGGCCCCATGCTGCAGGGTGCCGTTACGGCACGTACCGATGCCGGCCCCGGCGTGCTTGTCGAATTGCAGCCGACCACGCTGGCCGGCAGTGTCGTGGCCGAAGCCAGGCTCACACTGCCCGAAGCTGCCGGCCATCCCATTGAAGCCGCCCTCATCCGCGTGGATGCCGACCTCGCCCACCTGCTGGCTCTGGTTCCGGCCGACCTGCGCCCGTTCACGCTGAAAGAAGGCCGGCTGCATCTGGAGGTGAACAATCTCGCCCTCGCTCCCGACGCCCCCCAGGAGGCCAGCGCCCGCGCCCGTCTCACCCTCTCCGCCGACACCCTGCGTGCCACGCTGGCAGCAGAAAAAGAACAGCAAGCCCTGCACTGGAAAGCCGCCCTGCAAGCGCCCGACCTCGACTTGCTGCGCCCCCTGCTGCCAGCCGCCACGGCGGCCCGCATCCGCTGGCAGGGCCTGCAGGCGGAGCTGGAATCGGAAGGCCGCATCACCGCGCTGCTGGCCGGCCAGCCACGGCTAAAACAGGAAACCACTTTGCACCTGCAGGGCGCGGGCTGGGATGACATGGCCATCCGCGATCTCGGCCTGCATCTGCAAACCGAAGGCGATGCCCGACAGCAGGCCGGCGAGTTGCACCTGCAGAGTGAAGGACTGCGCCTTGGCGGGCAGGACCTGGGGCCACAGCAGCACACACTGGCCTTCGAGCTGGACCGCCAGCAACCCGCCCTGCATCTGCGCCTCGGCCGCAAGGCCGGCCTTGATATCGCCCTGGACACCACACTGCACTGGGACGCCAAAGCCCGCGCACTGGACACTGCCCTCAACGTCCGCCTGCCGGCGCAAACCCTGCCCGCCCCCTTGCTGGCCCGGGCCGGCGTACCGGCGGCTTTCGACAGCTCACGGCTGGCGCTGGAACTTGACGCCAAGGGCCGTCTCACCGGCCTCATCACGGCCTTCACGCCCGAAGGCCGGCCAGAGCTTGCCGCCGACCCGCTCGCCAGTGCCGCGTTTCAGGGGCAGGCGCATATCCACGCCGAAAACCTGCGCTGGCGGGAAGACGCGCTTTCGGTCTCGGTGCCCGCGCTCGATTGGCAACTCGCTTCCACGGCAGATGCCGCACGTACGCTCACGAGCGAGTTCAGCCTGCCGCGTGTGCGCATTCGCCAGGCCGAGCGCAGCCTCACCGTCACCGATGTTTCTGCCCAGACCAGCACCCACTTCAATACCTCCGTCCAAGGCCCGGCCGATCTCGCCCTGCAACTAAAGGTCGGCAAGCTGGAACAGCAGCCGGCCTTGCCCTGGCCCGTGGCCAACCTGGAATGGCGGCTACGGGCCGAGCGCGAATCAGACAGCGTGATACGGCTGCCGGAAATGCATCTCACCCATGCCGGCACGCGCACGGCACTGGACATGAAAGGCCGGCTGGAACTCGCCGCCGACCGGCGCCGCCTGCAACTGGAAGGCGCGCTCCAGCAAGACCTCGCCGGCATCCAGCAGGCCGGCGTACTCGAAGGCCAGGGCCAGGCCCATGTGGAATTCCAGCTCACCTCGCCGGACCTCAATGCCTTCCACACGCAGGCCGCGCTGCATCTGGACAAGGTGGACCTCAAGCTGCCCGCCTCCGGCATCCAGTTGCGTGGCGTCAATGGCGATGTGCCGTTGTTCGAAAGTTTCCGGCTGGCCGAAGGCAAGCTCCGGCTCATGCAGGACGTGGAACCCAATCCCTACGCCATGCTGCGCTTTGCCGACCAGCATCCGCTGCTCGCGCGCAGCGGCTACATCTCGGCCGAGACCATCGCCACCCCCTGGGCCACGATGGCGCCGCTCGCCGGCAACCTCTCGATACAGCAGAACGTGTTCGCCCTCACGCAGCTGGAAATGGGCCTGCGCGGCGGTCGCATCACCGGCCAGAGCCGCCTCGACTGGCGCGGCCCCGACTCCACGCTGGAAGCCCGCGTGCGCGCCACCGGCGTGCTGTCCTCGCATGGCGAGCCTTTCGACGGCAACATCGCCGTGGTCATCACCGCCCGCAACCGCAGCGTGCAGGGTCGCGCGGAAATCCTGCGCATCGGCAACCGCCACCTGCTGGACCTGCTGGATCTGGCCGACCCCTACGCCGCCGATCCCGGCCTCAACCGCCTGCGGCTGGCGTTGCGCCTCGGCTATCCCAAGCAGGTGCGGCTGCGCTTCGACAACGGCTTCGGCAGCCTGCTCGTACAACTGGGCGGCATGGCCCGGCTCATCCATATCGACGAAATACGCGGCATCCCGGTGGGGCCCATCGTGAACCGGGCCCTGCAACAACTTCCGGAGCTTGGACCCTGATGCGCACGCCCCTCCTGCTGCTCACCCTCTCGCTTTCTCTCGCCCTCTCTTTGGCCGGCTGCATCAGCGCACCGGACGTGGTGGTGCTGGACCGCGCCACCGTGCTGGAAGAACAGGCCGCCGGTTCCTACCACGACCTGGAACTGCGCCTGGCCCGTGCAGGCATGAGCCCGACGCCCGTGCCGCTCACGCCCAACCAGCTGGAAGATTTGGGGATGCAGGTACCGCCGCTGGTGGAAAACCTGGACCAGACGCCCGCCGACCGCGTGGATGCGCTGCTGCAGCGTCATTGCATCGGCGAAGGCCGCGACGGCCTGCTGGCGGACACCCGTCGCCAGTGCACGGCCGGCCGCATGACGGCCAGCGATACCGAGTTGCTGCAGCGCGTGAACAGCGCCCGCCAGCAGCTCTGGCAATGGCTGCATGCGCAGCGCCCCGGACAGGACGCCGCCACGCTCCGCCAGAACTGGCAACGCCTGCATGGCGAAGGCCTGCCCTGCGGGGCCTGGCAGCAGGCCGCCGATGAAAGCTGGAGCGCCAAGCAATGCTGAGGGCGCGGCCGGCCTTCGCCAGCACGGCCCTGGCCCTGTGCCTGCTCGTGCTCGCCGGCCAGACCTCCGCCGAAACCGACGCCCTGGCAGCAACACCTGCCACCGAAACAACTGCCACCACAACCCCCGCCACGGCAGCCGAGGGCACCGGCCTCATCAACCCCGACAGCAACAACAGCGACAGTGACAGCAGCCTGCGCATGCCACAGCGCCTGACCGTGGGCACGGCCGACCAGTTCCTGGGCCAGCTCACGCCCGATGGCAAACGCCTCATCTTTGTGGGCAACCGCAACATCGTCACCGAGATTTACGCGCAGGATGTGGAATCGGGCAGCGAACGCCGGCTCTTCGATGAAGGCGCGGACGTGACCTGGCCGCGCATCAGTCCCGATGGCCGCCACCTGCTCTACATTTCCTACCGCGAACATGCCGGCGGCCAGCTTTGCCTGCGTGACCTGCCGGCGGGCGACAACCGCCGCTGCCTCAATGACGACACCAACACCCTGCAGGCCGAGTGGATCGGCAATACCGGGATCGTGCAGGCCAGCCGCCGCACCATCCAGGCCAATCTGCACCTGGCACGCGTGAGCCTGGACCTTGCGTCCGTACAGCCTCTGGCCGAGGCCGCCCTGCAAGACCGCAACCCCTTCAGCCCGACCCTTTCCCCGGACGGGCGCTGGCTGGTCTATGTACCGGTGCAACGCGCCGTCGAAGCCGTGGGCCCCGGCTTTGCCGGGCGCGCCCGGGCGCAACTGGAAGCCCTGCGCCTGGACCAGCCCGATGCCAGGCCCGAGCCCCTCACGCTGGACCTGCCGGGGCAAAGCGGCCAGCCTGCCTTCTCCCCGGACGGACGCTGGCTCTATGTGGTGCAGTTCTTCACCGACAGCAATGGCGACGGCACGATTGATGCCAACGACAGCGGCGTGCTCTTCCGCCTGGCCTTCGACAGCGGCAAGGACAGCGCCACCGAAGCACTGGCCAGCGGCCGTTCCGACCAGCTCACCAGCCAGGCCCGCAACTGCCAGTACCCCGCGCCTGCCGCCCGGGCGCTCATCGCCACCTGCGTGCGCGATGGCTCGCTCAGCATTTTCCAGTTGCCGCCGGACGGACAGGTGCCGGCCGAATGGGACGTGACGCGCCTGCGCAACGAAATCAAGCTGGTCGGCCGCCGTGCCGACGAGGCCCTGCTCTACCGCCAGCGCCTGCAACAGGAAACCCGCCCCCGGCCCCGCCGCCTGCTGATGATGCGGCTCGCCCGCCTGCATCTGGCCATGGAGGACTTCAGCGCCGCCACCTATTACGCGCGCCGCATGGGCGAGGTGGACGACCCGGCCGCCGCCGGCCTCGAAGCCCCGCTCCTCACCCAGATCCGTCACCGCCGCGCGTTGCGCGCCGATGCCCGGGGCCGCAGCCTGGCCGAGTCCGAAATTGCCCAGCGCCGGTCCGCACAACGGCAGGAAGCGGCCCGGCTGGCACCTGCCGCCGCACCCAGCGCACCGGCCGTGGTACTGAGCCATGTGGTACGCAGTGAAATCGCGCAGGACACCGGTGATTTCCGGGATGCCCGCCGTGAACTGGATGCCGCCACCGCCGCGCTCACCGACAAGACACCCCGCGCCGTGCTGGAAGCCTGGTATGAGCGCGCCGATGCCTTCTACCGCCTGCTGGACGAGCGCGAGGCCCTGGCCGAGGCCGGCCGCCGGCTGGCAGGACACCCGGCCTTTGCCGACGACGACCAGCTCGATTTCGCCAATGCTGCCGTGCGCACGCTGGTACGCGGCCTGTCCCATGCCGACGCCGACCGCCTCCTCGCCCGCCAGCAAGCCTCCGCCACGGCCGGCTCCGCCTGGGCTTTCGCGCTGGCGCTGGGCCGCCAGCTCAATGCCCTGCACGAAGAACGCCCGCCCAAGGCCATGCGCGAGGCCCTGTTCGCTTTCTATGAAGAACAGGACAACCCGCTGCGCCGGCGCGTGCTGGTGCAGGAAATGGTCAGCCGCGCCGCCGGCTTCGGGGCCGACAGCGTGATCGAGCTCATGGCCACCCACTATCTGGACGACACCGCCAGCGGCAGCCAGGAAAACCTGCGCGCCCTGCGCCTCTACCGCCGGGCGATCATGGGTCGTGCCTACCGCCGCCTCGACCGGCAACGCACCGACGAGGCCCGCGCCGACTTCGATCTCGTGACCACGCGCACCGGCTCGCTGGAAGCCGCCGTCTGGTCGATCAACCTGCGCCTGCGCGCCGGTGTCGCGCCCACCGTCATCGGGCAGGAAGTCCACACCACGGTGCCGGCCATGGCCGCGCCCCTGGCGCATTTCGTGAAGGCCTATGTCATCGCCCGGGGCTTGCCGAAACTGGCCGACGAGGCCCACAAGGCCGCCGTCGCCAGCGCCCAGGCCGAGCTGCGCGCCGCCGGGCCTGCGTTGCGCAACCGCAGCGAAGCCCGCGCCCTGCAAGGCGCCATCTGGCACGAGGATTACCTGCGCGGCCGCAACCCGGCCTCGGTGGAGCGCGCCAACCGGCATTACATGGTGGCGCTCGACCTCGTGCGCAACAACCCGGGTTACAAGGCCATGCTGCTGGGCGCCTTGGGCGTGCTGCACACGCAGGTCGGCAACTTCAATATCGCGCTGGGCTATCTGGAAGAGCGCGACACCCTGCCCTACGACGACAACGCCGCCGGCCTTGCCGTCTCGCTGGCCCGCGCCTGGGCACTCCTGCATGTGGACCGCGCCGAAGAGGCTGCCGCCACCGCTGACCGGGCGCTGGCCATGCTGGCCGCCAAGCCCTGGCTGGCCGAGCGCTACGGACCGCTGGTGCAGGACCGTGCCGCCTTCTACCACCTGGCCGCCGGCCACTTTGAACGTGCCCTTGCCCTTTATGACCAGATTCCCGCTTCCGAAGCGGCCCCGCCAACGGCAGCAACGACAAAAACAGCGGCCGGAAGCAGCAAGGAACAACGCCGCAACACCCTCGTCCACCGCTTCGCCCGCAGTGCTGCCGCCCTCGGGGCAGGCCAGGCCGAACGCGCCCTCACCGAACTTGCGCCACTGGAGAGCGAACTTGCCGCTCCCGGCCTCAAGGCCGCGCTGGCCCTGCCGGCGTCGCACAGCACGCCCGACCAGATACTCGGCAATTACCGCCTCATGGCTGCCGGCCTGCGTGCCGCCGCCCACACCCAGTCGGGCCAGCTGGATGCCGCGCAGGCCGCCCTCCTGCAAAAACGCGAGTTGCTGGCTGCCCGCTTCAAGGCAAGCGGCCTGCTTGAAGACCTGCACGCCCTGGTCCTGATCGAATTGCAACTGGCCGAGAACGCCGTGGACCGCAAAGACAGAGCGCAGGCCGCGCAGTATCTCGATGAGGCCCTGAAACACGCCGACCGGGGCCTTGCCCTCGCCCGTGCGCCGGTGGACAGCACACAGCTTCGCGTGCTCTGGTTTGCCGCCCAGCTTCATGCCACCGGCACGGCCCTGCCCTTTGATGTGCCTGCGCGTCTTGAGTCGGCCCATCGCGCGCTCACCAGCCTGCCCCGGCAAGACCCGACCCGGCGTTTCTACCCGGCCTGGCTGGATGCCTATCTCGCCCTGGAAGACGGCAGGGCCACACCTGCCCCTGCCAGTGCCACCCTGCCGGCCCCTGCCCGCCAACCCTGAGGCAGGCAGGGAACACCTCATTTTCGGGAAGATGTCGCCCCGGCGCCGGCCTGCGCGGCAGAGCCCTGGCCAATCCAGGGGAAAAAGCCCCGGAAAGCGCACGGCCAAGGCTCGACAGCTCCTCAAGCCCCCCACACTTTTGGTCGCATCCTGAACGTGCCGCATGTACAATCCGCGCCGGTTTTCGCCTCGCCCACCCGGCGAGTCCGGGGTACCGCGCCATCCGCAAGCGACCCGTCTTTCCTCTTCCTCTCAGGAGTCCACCATGAGCACCAAGAAGCCCGTTCGTGTCACCGTCACCGGCGCTGCCGGCCAGATCGGCTACAGCCTGCTGTTCCGTATTGCCTCCGGCGAAATGCTGGGCAAAGACCAGCCGGTGATCCTGCAGCTTCTCGAAGTGCCCGTGGAAAAGGCCCAGCAGGCGCTCAAGGGCGTGATCATGGAGCTGGACGACTGCGCCTTCCCGCTGCTGGCCGGCGTCATCGGCACCGATGATCCTGCCGTGGCCTTCAAGGACACCGACTATGCCCTGCTCGTGGGCGCCCGCCCCCGCGGCCCCGGCATGGAGCGCAAGGACCTGCTGCAGGAAAACGCCAAGATTTTCACCGTGCAGGGCAAGGCCCTGAACGATCACGCTTCGCGCAATGTGAAAGTGCTGGTGGTCGGCAACCCCGCCAACACCAACGCCTACATCGCCATGAAGTCGGCTCCCGACCTGCCCGCCAAGAACTTCACCGCCATGCTGCGTCTGGACCACAACCGTGCCCTGTCGCAGGTGGCCGCCAAGGCCGGCAAGGCCGTGGCCGACATCGAGAAGATGACCGTGTGGGGCAACCACTCGCCCACCATGTATGCCGACTACCGCTTCGCCACCGTGGGCGGCCAGAGCGTGAAAGCCCTCATCAACGATGAAGACTGGAACCGCAACACCTTCCTGCCGACCGTGGGCAAGCGCGGTGCCGCCATCATCGAAGCCCGTGGCCTGTCCTCGGCCGCTTCCGCTGCCAACGCCGCCATTGACCACATGCGCGACTGGGCTCTCGGCACCAATGGCAAGTGGGTCACCATGGGCATTCCTTCTGACGGCAGCTACGGCATCCCGGCTGAAGTCATGTACGGCGTGCCCGTCACCTGCGCCAATGGCGAATACACCCGCGTGGAAGGCCTGGAAATCGATGCCTTCTCCCGCGAGCGCATGGACTTCACCCTGAACGAACTGCAGG
>JASLCO010000128.1 GCA_030146505.1 Moraxellaceae bacterium | reverse complement strand
CTTGATGTCGGCCAGCAGATTCCATTTGCGTGCCTGCAGGGCAAGATCGCGCGCGAGATTGGCGATCTGTCCGTTGGCGCCGACAGGATCGAAAATGCAGAAGCGGATATTCACGGGCTGTGGCAGGGGCGCCGGTGCCGATTTGCTGTCGGCCGACAATACCGGTGCGGTCAGCGGGGCGGCCCGGGCAGATGGCGCGGCCAGTGCCAGCAAGGAGAGCGAGGCGGAAAGGAGCAGGGCGAGCCGAGACATCGGGAACTCCGGTTCTTGTTGTTTTATGTTGTTGCTTCAGGGACGCAGCTTAGTGGCTTGGCCCGGGGTCGGCTTGACCGCCCTGCCCGTGGCCCGGGTCAGGGCAGCGAATCATTCCACATGGGCCGGATGTCCTGCCTTGGGACGGATGATGTCGATTTCGCCCTGCCTGAAATAGCTGCGCAGCAGGGCCTGTTGTTGTTCACGGCCTTCTTGGGCCAGTCGCTCCAGTGCCGCGCCACCGCGCCAGCGGTACCAGCAGAGCTTGCAGAAACGGAAGGGAGCACTGAGCAGCGGATACCAGGGGACGATGAACAGGGGGACGCCCAGGCGGTAGCGCTGCACCGGGCCGAGAATGAGCGCGGAGTTGCTGAGGTGCAGCTGGTAGAGCCACCACCGTTTCCATTTTGCCCGCAGGGGTTTGTCTTCCAGGCCGGGCAAATGCCGTTGCAGCGGTTCGCGCATCAGGGCCTGGCCCAGCATGCGGATCTTTTCATCCGGCAGACGGTGCGTGAGGAAGGTGTGATAGAGCTTGCGCAGGCCATCCCCTTCTTTTTCCACCAGCCATTGTTCTTCCAGCCCGGACAGCCAGCCGATATAGCGCCACATGTGCAGCACGGCCGCCGCTTCTTTTTTGCCGACCGGTACGCCGAAAAGCCGCGAGCCGGTGAGCGTGACGGGGCCGAAGGCGAGATAAGTGGCCAGCATGTCCATCTGGTTGATGGGTATGCCCCATTTGGCAGAGTTCCACTGCGGGCGCGATTGCAGTTGCCGACGTATCAGGGCATGCACGAGACGCACACGTATCGTGGTGGTGAAGCCGGCGCTGAAGCGGGCAAGGCCGCCGGGCTCGGTGACATCCTGCAGCCACTTGCCGGTTTCACCCAGACGCAGCGAGGTGTCCTTGTAGAGGGCGCCGGCAGGCTCCAGCGTCTGGTTCATGCTGTTGAAATAGACATAACCGCCCATGAGCGCCATGTCGCGCAGCACATAAAACGCCACCATGCCGCCCAGTTGCGCCGCGTGGGCACCCTCCTCCAGCAATTCCGGTTTTAGCCAGGCGGGTGCCGTGTCGATATGGGAGAAAAATTCCCGCAGGGGGGCGGGCGGATTTTCCATGCTGGATATGCCCTGCATCAGGGCCTGTTCAAACAGCATCTTGTTGTCACGGGCGGAGCCTTCAAACATCCAGGCCACCACCTTGTCCATGGCGGGGTCGCCCTGCCACAGCGCCTGCTGCACGGCCCGCCATTCCCCGGAACTGGGCGCCAGCGGCTTGCCGAAAATGCGGCGGCCGAGCCAGGCCGGCAGCCATTGCAGGCGGGCGATGCGCCAGGGCATGGCGCGTTCGGGAACAGGATGCAGGACGGGGCTGATATCGCTGGCGTGGTTCATGGCGTGGCTTGAGGCAGGGAGTGCAGGCACTCTAATATGAGCAATTGCTCGTATTCAACTCGCATTTGCCGCCCTGCCCCGGAGACCACCATGAGGAAGCCACCCCAGCAGAAACGTTCCCGGGAACTGGTGGAGCGCCTGCTGGACGCCACTGCCGCCACCCTGGCCGAGCGTGGCCTGGACAACACCACCACCAACCATATTGCCGAGACGGCCGGCGTCAGCATCGGTTCGCTCTACCAGTATTTCCCCGACAAGCAGGCGCTGGTGGAAGGGCTGCTGGAACGCATGGGGCGCGGTGTGGGCGAGAATTTCCGGCGCCGGGCCGAGGTGGTGCAGATCAACCAGCTCTCCCTGCATGCCGTGGCGTCCACGGCGATTGCCTATGGCCTGCATCTCATGCGCTCCGACCCTGTCCTGAGCGAGCTCATGCACAACTGGAACCGCTTGCCGGTGGACAAATTGCTGGATCCCATCGAGCGGCTTTTCCTGGCCATGGCCCAGCCGTATTTCCTGCGCAATTACCGTGACTATCCCGTGCAGGACCTGGAGGCCAAGCTCTATGTGCTGATCAATTCCACGCTCTTCACCTGCATACGTTTCCTGCATCAGGAAAACACCCTGATTCGTGAAGAGGTGTTGGTGCGCACCCTGGCCGACATGATTGTGGCGGTGCTGGAGGCGCCGGAAAAAAACTAGTGCAGGGCCCGCGCCCTGTCCGGCGGGCAGCAAATGTTCACGCCAGCCCCAGCTTGGAGAAGCCCGCCAGAAAACCCGGATAGCCGCGCATGCTGGGATGGGAAAATGTGAGGAATTCACGTTCGGGATAACGGTCGTGCAAAAGTCCGGCTGCCACGCTGCCGACGGCCACGACAGTGTGTGGTTGCAGGATGTGCACGACCGCATCCAGATAAGCCATTCCGATGGCTGTTTCCGTGGAGGATGGCTTCCTGTTCTTGCCGGGTGCGCCTGGCACCCAGGGATGGAAGGGAAACGTGTTCCAGAAAGCCGGGACAGATTGCTTGCCTTCAAGCTGGTTCCACATTTTGGAGGCGGTGATCTCGGTTTTATTGCCCGCCACCCATGTCTGCTGTCTCAGTGCAACGATGAAAGGATGCTGCCGTTCGTTAATGACGCGCTGGCTGGTGAAGGGAATGCCGCATTGCGCACAGCCGTTGTGTCCGGGTGCTTCTCCCACCAGCAGGTGGCCGGAATACGGGAATGACAGAAGTAGTTCGAAATAAGCGCGCAGGTTCGCCAGCAATGCGGAGTCAAGATAAGGATTGGTGACGGATTCAAGGGCCGGTTGGCGGGACAGGCGCCGCAGAAGTTGCCCAATTTCCCCGCTCTTCGACATGGATGTGGTTTTTGACAAGGTGTCAGTCTTTGCGGATCAGGGCGTAGAAAAAGCCGTCGGTATCGCCGGTGAATAGCTGGCGGCCATGCGGGCGGGCTTCGCCCCATGCTCCCTGTATCGGCATTTCAGTGGCGTCGCCGTTTTTGGCGAGAAAGGCGGCGACCTGTTTTTCGTTTTCGTCTTTCAGCAGCGAGCAGGTGGCGTAGAGCATGACGCCGCCGGATTTCAGCAACGGCCACAAGGCGGCCAGCAATTGCGCTTGCAGCTTCACGGTTTGCTGCACATCGGAAGGACGGCGCAGCAGCTTGATGTCGGGATGGCGACGAATCACGCCGGTGGCCGTGCAGGGCGCATCCAGCAGGATGCGGTCGAAAGCCTTGCCGTCCCACCAGCTTTTGGGGGCGGCCGCATCGGCCGCGATGACATCGGCATTCAGGCGCAGACGCTGCAGGTTTTCTTCAATGCGCGCGCAGCGGTCGGGTGAAATATCCAGTGCTGTCAGCGCCAGGTTTTCCGTGTGCTCCAGCAGATGCGCGGTTTTCCCGCCGGGGGCGGCACAGGCATCCAGCACACGCATGCCGGGCTGGCAATCCAGCAGAAAGGCGGAAAGCTGGGCGGCTTCGTCCTGCACGGAAACATCGCCATCGGCAAAGCCCGGCAGCAGGCGCACGTCACCGACATTTTCCGCGCGTATGCCGGCTGCGCTGAACGGGGTGGCGCTGGCGGCTGTCTCTGCATCCTGCAGGCGCTGCAGATAGTTTTCCCGTGTGCCCTGGCGCAGATTCACGCGCAGGGTGAGCGGGCCTTCGGTATTGCCGGCCTGCATCAGCGCCTGGGCCTGCTCTGCGCCCCAGTCTTTTTGCAGCGCGGTTTTCAGCCAGTCCGGATGCGCGTGCGCAGAACCGGCGGCTTCGGCTTCCAGCGCATCTTTTTCGCGCAGGTAGCGGCGCAGTACGGCATTGATGAGTCCGGTGCTGCGGTCCTGGCCGAGCTGGCGCGCGGCATTCACGGTTTCACTGAGCGCTGCATGATCGGGAATGCGCAGGTCACGCAATTGGGCGAGACCGGCCAGCAGCAGGGCTTCCACGGGCGCGGCCGGTGCCTTTTGCAGCATGGGCTTGAGCAGCTGGCGGTAATGCAGGGCGTGGCGGCAGGTGGTGAAGGCAATCGCCTGCAGCAGGCCGCGGTCCTGCGCGGGTGCCTGGCTCAGCACGGCAGGCAGGGTATCGCTCAGGGATTCACGTCCGGCCAGTACGGGCGCCAGGGCACGCGCCGCCAGTGCACGGACATTCAGGTTTTCGTGGCGGTGACCGTGCGGGTGTTTCATGCGCCTAACACTTGGCCGGGCGCCAGCTGCTCGCGACGGGCATTCAGGAGTTGCAGCACGGACAGCGCCTTGCCGCCGGGCAGTTGCAGGGTTTCGATCTGCAGCACGCTGCCTCCTCCTGCCGCCACGCGCAGGCCGTCGCGGTCAGCGGCGATGATCATACCGGCCGGTGCCGTGGTTTTTTCATCCACCACACTGGCCTGCCAGACGCGCACCACCTGCCCGGCCAGCGTGGTGCAGGCCACGGGTACCGGGTTGTAGGCGTGCACGGCACGGCACAATTCATCGGCGGGCAGGCTCCAGTCCAGCCGGGCTTCTTCCTTGGACAGCTTGCGGGCGTAGGTGCTGTCGGCGTCATTCTGGGCGGCGCTGGGCAGCTCGTCTTTCACCAGCAGGTCGAGGGCGGCCACCAGGGCTTCGCCGCCCAGCAGGGCCAGGCGGTCGTGCAGGCTTTCGCCGGTGTCGCTGGTGGAGATCGGGCAGCGCTCCATATAGCGCATGGCACCGGTGTCCAGGCCTTCATCCATCTGCATGATGGTGATGCCGGTCTCGCGGTCACCGGCGAGGATGGCGCGCTGTATGGGTGCGGCGCCACGCCAGCGCGGCAGCAGCGAAGCGTGGACGTTGAGGCAGCCAAGGCGAGGGATGTCCAGCACAGCCTTGGGCAGGAGCAGGCCGTAGGCCGCCACGATCATGAGGTCGGGACGAAGTTCAGCGAGGTCGGCCTGGGCTTCGGGCGTGCGCAGGCTTGACGGCTGGTGGACAGGAATCTTGCGGCTCAAGGCCAGTTCCTTGACCGGGCTGGCTTTCAGTTCGCGGCCACGGCCGGCGGGACGGTCGGGCTGGGTATAGACGGCAATCACGTCATGTTCGCCCTGCTGCAGCAGGGCTTTCAGGCTTTCGGCGGCGAATTCCGGCGTGCCGGCAAAGACGATGCGCAAGGGGGTGTCCACGATGGCGGTGCTCAGGCCTGCTGCTTGTGCAGCTTTTCCAGCTTTTTCTTGATGCGCTCGCGCTTGAGCGAGGACAGGTAGTCCACGAAGAGCTTGCCGTTGAGATGGTCCATCTCGTGCTGTATGCACACGGCCAGCAGTCCGTCGGTCTCGATCTCGAAGGGTTTGCCGTCGCGGTCCAGGGCATTGATGCGGACCTTGGCCGGGCGTTCCACGGTTTCGTAGAAGCCGGGCACGGACAGGCAGCCTTCGTCATAGGGGGCTTTTTCGTCCACCAGCGGCGTTACCACCGGGTTGATGAAGACGCGCGGCTCGTTCTTCTCTTCCGACAGGTCCATGACGATGAGCTGGATGTGCTGGTCCACCTGGGTGGCGGCGAGACCGATGCCGGGGGCTTCGTACATGGTCTCCAGCATGTCGTCGGCCAGGCGGCGGATGCTGTCGTCGACCACCGCCACGGGCTTGGCCTTGGTACGCAGGCGGGGATCGGGAAATTCCAGGATGGGCAGAATCATTTTTGACCGTTCGGGAGGGTCGCGCTACTTGGAGTAGTCTCCCAAGTATGCTTGCTAAGGTGATGAAGTTACTGTAAAAGTCTGCAGATTGCGTCACAGCGGATGACGCTGCTTCGGCCCATTATAAGGCCGCATGCCGAAAAAGCGACCGCAAGGCCGTGCCGGCAGCACAGCCATGGCAGTGCCATAAGGGAAACCATAATGAAAAAACGTCTCCTGGGAATCGTGAGTGCCTGCCTGCTGGCAGGCGTGGTTCAGGCCGAAGAGCCGCTGAAGGTCAAGGATTCCGCCCCCGAACGCTATACCGTGGTGGCTGGCGACACCCTCTGGGGCATTGCCGGCCGCTACCTGAACGACCCCTGGCGCTGGCCCCAGATCTGGGAGTCCAACAAGCAGGTCTACAACCCCCACCTGATTTATCCCGGCGACGTGCTGCTGCTCTGCCGCATCGAAGGCCGCGCCGTGCTGGCCGTGGACCAGGGCGGCGGCTGCACCGAAATCACCAGCCGTATCGCCGCGGGTGGCGGCCTGCCGACCAGCGTGCAGTTGCCGGACGGCACCGTGAAGCTCAAGCCCAAGGTCCGCGAACTGCCGCTCAGCCTCGCCATTCCGGCCATTCCGCTCAAGGAAATCCAGCGCTTCATCAACGGCTCGCGCGTGGTTGGCAATGAAGAACTGGACAAGGCGCCTTATGTGATTGCCGGTGCGGACAATCATGTGGTGTCCGGTGCTGGCGACCACATCTATGTCCGCAACAAGAACCAGTTGCTGGTGCCTGATGCCTCCTATGGCGTCTATCGCGCCGGCCAGCGTTATGTGGACCCGGTAAGCAACGAAGTGCTGGGCTACGAGGCCGAGGACATCGGCTTCGGCAACCTGATTGCCCTGGAGCCGGAAGTCGGCACGCTGGAAATCAAGCGCACCACCCAGGAAATCCGCGCCGGCGACAAGCTCCTGCCCAACGAGGTCGAACGCATTTCCTCCGTCTTCAATCCGTCCAACCCGGATGGCGTGAAGCCCGGCCACATCGTGCGCGTGTTCGGCAGCATTGCCTCGGCGGCCCAGTACAGCGTGATCGTGATCAGCCGTGGCGAAGTCGACGGCGTGAAGCCCGGTCATACCTTTGCGCTTTACCGCAAGGGCGAGATCGTTACCGACCAGTCCACGCACGAGAAAATCCGCATGCCGGCGGAGCGTGCCGGCCTGGCCATGGTCTTCCGCACCTTCTCGCGCGTGAGCTATGCCCTCATCCTGCGCTCCAGCACCGCCATCAAGTACGGCGACGAGGTGCGTGCCCCCATCAGCGGCGACTGAGCGCGGGCGGTGTTCCAGACAACGGGCGGCCTGCCATGATGCAGGCCGCCCGTTTTTTTTGGTTGATGTGCTTAAATTCCTAAACGTAATCGGTATTTACTTGTTAGAGATCGCCATGACTAAGTGGAGATGCGCGAGTTGCTCTCATGATTTCTCAGATCATGAGGCGTTCTGTGAAAATTGGAGAGTCAAAGAGGTCAGCTTTATCTGTCCCTCCTGTAAGAGCTATCTTAAAAAATGCCCGCAGCCGAGCAGCAAGGCCATCTTCTGGTTCATCGGCTTTATCATATTTATGAACCTAACCTTCTTTCCCCTGGCCCATAAGTACCCAGCTTTTGAGCCAGTAAATGGAGTAATTATTCTTTCAGCGATAATTTGGTGGGCATATTCCGCAGGTAGAAAAAGTGTGCAAAATCCTCCTAAGAAATACAGCGAAACTGAAATCATTCACCCGAATGGGGCGGTAAAGAGTGATCTCTAAAAAATCGCTCAAGGCCGACACTGTACCGGCTAGGCCTTAACTCTAACGTTAGAGCTCATTAGAATGGAATCTCAAGAAAGCCTGAGGAGGAAAAAGCTTTTAGCATCAGCTATTGTTTTTCTTTTAATATCTCTGGCTCTCTCTCATCTGGCAGGCCGTGCTGAGAGTTTTGGGGTCGGAGACACCAAAGAGTCTCAAAATCTAACTGCATTAGCTGTTCTGGCTGGCCTCCCAGCAACTATTCTTGGCGCCATTGCATCATCACAAGGCAAGCCAGGCCACTCGGTCTTTCGACTCTTCAGGTTTTTATCCATAGGTGCCGCTTTTTATATAGGCCAAGTCATTTTGATAGTAATAACAAAGTTACTATCTGCGTCTTAACTCCAACGTTAGGTTTCAATAATGCAAAAGATCCATGCGCACATCTTGGTCATAGCTGGAGAAGCGGTACGCCTCTACGTTTCGAGTTAAGTTAGTGACGAAGCTTATCGCGTAGTCGGCGCCATCATTGGCACTGTAACCTGTGTTTATGGTGCGATTTTATTTGCAAAACTCGTTAATTATCCGAAATACTTTGGCATTCTTGGTTTGTTTGGGGTCTTTGGGTATGCCATTGAAGTTTTCACAATCCAAAGTCATAAAACGGCATCAGAGCGCAAAAGTCAGCGCTCCGCCCCACCGGAAACCTAACAATCGGCCTAGCCGACCCCGTGCCGGGGCGGCTGAACTCCAACGTTAGGCGGCTGATAAGGAAATGGCGAAAGTTAGAGTTCTTCTCTCTGCCCTATTCATGGTTGCCTTCATTGCGGCTGGGCTCGCTTTTGTTTCAGTTCACCTGTGGCAAGGTTTCAGCGAGGGTTCGGTTGTCATGCACGGCAGAGTTGCCTCAAGAGTGGTTACACTCGCCGAGAGCCCTCTGGCGTTCTATGTGGGTATGGCCGTTTACTTGGCATTGGCCATTTTCTTGCTCTGGCTGGTAATCGGCCTTTCTTCTGGCATAGCAGCTCGGCTGTCAAATCGGAGAAAGAGTGCCACCTAACAGCTCGTTCAAGGCTGACGCCTCAAACGATTAGGGAGCCCCCATGCGTTCACTCTTTTTTCTGGTAGCTCTGCATAGTTCTACTGGTCTTTGTGCGACTCTTGATTTGGAGTCTTTTGACTACAAACAGTGTATTCACTGGCATATGACATCAGATACAGGCGGTGCTGAGTCAGCGTCGTACAAAGCTGCGCTGAGAGCCGCCAAATCCAGGCTTGGCTTTTCCGTCTTCTCGGCTGGTGGCACTGGTTCTGATGGAAAATACATCGAGCAGTTTGGCATTTGCTCGTATACCAATCCTGTAGGCAAAGCCCGGTTTTATTGCCCTCCCAACCAGGATTATCCCTTTGCTGGCGCAACATATGAATCAAGCAAGGCACAGGAAATTCCCGGGGTTATCGTTCTTTCCTGTTTGTCAGGTTGTGGCGCCAAACTTCCTGAGTCTGTACATGAGGTCAGTCAAGATATAGTTGAACCAAATGCCTTTGCGGCGAGGGAGAAAGCCCGTAGGGCGCAGTTTGAGCAAACTTGCCATAGTAAAGAGCGCAACCGTGCACCACCTTGATTCAAACGATAAGCGGAATTCTTGATGGCTGAGTCTTGGTTCTTGTCAGGGGGATTTCCGCTTTCGCAGGCATGGCAGTCCTGATAAAGAGACAAGGCTGTCAAGTACACAAAGCCCTTTTGCGGGCCGATGTTTTCAACCCATGGCAAGGATGCCTTTCATGAATACCTCCGTCTCCTCCGGGCTGACGGACTGGCTGCGCCTGTGGCGCCTGGTCCAGCAGTCCTCCTCCAGCACCCACCTGCTCCTGCAAGCTTTTTCTTCCCCCGCCGCCGCGCTGGCAACCGATGTCGCTGCCTGGCGCGCGCTGAGCGTGGCGCCG
>JASLCO010000116.1 GCA_030146505.1 Moraxellaceae bacterium | reverse complement strand
GTGAAACGTGAAACGTGAAACGTGAAACGTGAAACGTGAAACGTGAAACGTGAAACGGTGTATTGCTTTTGCTGTATTTATTGTCAAGCGGGTTCGCGGCTAAAGCCGCTCCTACGGGATAAAACGATATTCGTAGGAGCGGCTTTAGCCGCGAACGCTTTTCACGATTCACG
This sequence comes from Moraxellaceae bacterium, assembly GCA_030146505.1. Taxonomy (GTDB): domain Bacteria; phylum Pseudomonadota; class Gammaproteobacteria; order Pseudomonadales; family Moraxellaceae; genus UBA2031. The sequence goes on along the minus strand of JASLCO010000116.1, from coordinate 13,163 downwards.
TTTCACTCAAGACGCGAAGCGGCGCGCTCACGTTTCACGCCTCACGTAAAGCCGCACAAAAAAAAGGAACCCGCATGACCCTCGCCCCCACCCCGCACGGCCTGCAGGTACGTACCGCACAAGCCAGCCGTGCCGGCCGCAAGCCGGAAAACGAGGATGCGCTGGGCATACGCCTGCCTGAGGGGCATCTGCGCAATGCCAAGGGCGTGGTGCTGGCGATTGCCGATGGCGTCAGCGGCGCCGGTGAAGGCCGGCGCGCGGCGGAAGTGTCGGTGCAGGGCTTTCTTTCCGATTATTTCGCCACACCGGAAACCTGGACGGTAAAAACCTCGGGCGAGCGCGTGCTGTCCGCCCTCAATCGCTGGCTGCATGGCCAGGGCCAGCAATACACACAGGACCATCACGGTTTCCTCACCACGTTTTCCGCGCTGGCCATACGCTCGCAAACGGCCTATCTCTTCCATATCGGCGACAGCCGCATACAGCGCCTGCGCCAGGACGCCACGGGCGGCAGTACGCTGGAGCCATTGACCCAGGATCACGCCACGCGCGTAGGCGCGGAAAAAACCTATCTCACACGCGCCCTCGGCATGGACTGGCAGGTGGAAATCGATTTCCGCAAAACCGATGTGCAGGCCGGCGATATCTTCTTCCTGAGCACGGACGGCGTGCATGAATTCCTGCCCCGCCCCATGCTGGAAAAACTGCTGGGCGGAGCGGCGGAAAATCCGGAAGCCTGTTGCGAAAGCATTCTCGATACCGCTTATGAGGCCGGCAGTGACGACAACCTTTCCTGCCAGATTCTCGTGGTCGACGCACTGGCCCCGCTGGGCGCCGATGACAGCCGCCTGCAGGCCACCACCCTGCCCCTGCTGCCTGACCTCGTGCCCGGCCAGTTGATAGACGGCCTGCGCGTGGAAGCAGAAATGCACGCCAATGCACGCAGCCAGCTCTATCGCGTGCGCGATGAAAAAAGCGGCAAGCTCTATGCCCTGAAAACACCGTCGCGCCTGTTTGAGGGCGACAGCGTGCAGCTGTCGCGTTTTGCCCAGGAAGACTGGATAGGCCAGCGTCTGGATCATGCGCATGTGGTGAAAGGCCACTCGCCTCTGCAGACACGACAGTCGCTTTATCTTTTGCAGGAGTGGCTGGAGGGTGAAACGCTGGCTGCATGGGCGAGAAAAAACCCGCGACCTTCGGCACAGGCCGTCACCGCATTCGCAGAACAGGCCATCAAGGGCATGCGTGCCCTGCATCGGCGCGAAACCCTGCACCAGGACATCAAGCCGGAAAACCTTTTCCTCTGCAAAAACGGCACACTGAAGGTCATTGACCTGGGTGCCACCCATGTTGCGGGCATGAATGATGCGCCATCACAGGATCGCCCCGGCGCTGCCGAATATGCCGCACCGGAATACGCACTCAACCTGCCGCGCGATGCACGCTCCGATCAGTTCTCGCTGGCACTCACGCTGTATGAATTGCTCACCGGCAGCCATCCTTATGGCGAGGCTTACGTACAGGCGGCCACGCTGCATGATTTCCAGAAGCTGGAATACCGGAGCGCCTGCCGCTGCAACCCGCATGTACCGCTGTGGCTGGATGCCGCCCTGCGCAAAGCGCTGTCATTTTCGGCGCAGCAGCGTTACGACTCCCTGGGTGAATTCCTGCTGGACCTGCAAAAACCCAATCCCACCCTGAGCACCGTCAATGCCCAGCCCTGGATAGAACGTAATCCGGCAGGCTTCTGGAAAGTGCTGGCCTTGCTCATGACACTCATTGCCTTTGTCGAACTCCTCTGGCTGCAATGGCCCCACTGAACCGGTGCCTGCCGGCTGCGTATTTACCGCCGATGACAGGCCACTGACCGGCTGCTAAGGTCGCCACGCCCCGTCGACTACAAGTCGGGCATTTTTTTCATTTCTTGCATATTGCATACACGGAGTTCACTCATGAAATTGCACCAGATCGCCGCCATCGCCCTCGCTACTTCCGTCCTCGGCGGCTGCGCCATGGTGGCCTCGCCCTCCACCGGCCTGCTGTACACCAAGGTCCAGGGCCCCATCACCACCGGCACCAGCAACAATGCCAGCAAGAGCGGCCAGTCCTGCGTCACCAACATACTCGGCCTGGTTTCCACCGGTGACGCTTCCATCGATGCGGCCAAGAAGGCAGGCAGCATCACCAATGTAGCCAGCGTCGACCACGACAGCACCAGCATCCTCGGTCTCTACGGCAGCTTCTGCACCGTGGTGAAGGGCAACTGAAGCGCGAGGACATGCACATGAAAATCCTGTACCTGGGCAGTCTGGCCCTGGCGCTGGGACTGGGTGGCTGTGCCAACGTGCGCAATGTGGCGCCGGCAATCCTGTCCTTCGACAACGGCCCGGTGGATGTCGGTACGGCTGCCGTCAAGCCGGCCAAGCGCGGTGAAGCCTGCGCCCACAACATCCTGGGCCTGGTCGCCACCGGCGATGCCTCCATCGACACCGCCAAGCACAATGGCGACATCACCAAGGTCGCCAGCGTGGAGCAAAGCTCCGTGCAGGGGCTGGGCTACTACGCCCGCTACTGCACCATCGTCTACGGCGAATGAAGCGGATGAAAAAAGTGCCGGCGACCACAAGTCGCCGGCCCTTTTTTGAATGCGGAGCTGGCTAGCTGCCCTGTCGCTCCCGCGAAGGCGGAAAGCCGGTAACTTCCAGCCGATTACTGCAGACACCGGCCGCGGGCGAACCAGAGGCCAGCCGCCGCGCCTGCCTCACATCAAAACACAATCGCCTGACAAAGCAGTCCTTATCCGCAAAAGGGGCGGTGCTACAATGCGCCCGCCGTTTTCCGGCAGCACCAGTTCACCGCCATCCAGGACCCGCCATGCGCCGCCTTCTTTCTGCAGGGATCGCCCCGCTTTTCCTTTTTGCCGCCAGCCTCTCCACCCCCGCCCTTGCCGCGCCGCCTGCGCCACCGGTGCTGGACAACAAGTCCTACATCCTCGTGGACTTTGATTCCGGCCGCGTGCTGGCGGAAAGCAATGCCCACCAGCGCCTGGCACCGGCCTCCATGACCAAGATGATGACCAGCTTCCTGGTCGAGCAGGCCCTGAATGCCGGCCGCATCAAGGAAAACGACATGGTGGGCGTGAGCGAGCATGCCTGGTGCCGCGGTACCAGCGCGGAAAGCTGCATGTACCTGCCGCTGAACAGCCAGGCTTCAGTCATCGACATGCTGCGCGGCATCATCATCCAGTCCGGCAACGATGCCTCCAAGGCCATGGCCGAACACCTGGCCGGCAGCGAACCCGCCTTTGCCGAGCTGATGAACCAGGAAGCCGCCCGTCTCGGCATGAAGGACACGCATTTCGTGAACGCCACCGGCATGCCCGACCCCGGCCACCTGACCACGGCCTACGACCTTGCCATCCTCGCGCGTTCCATCATCCGCGACAGCTCGAAGTACTACCCCATCTATGCCGAGAAGGAATTCACCTTCAACCGCATCAAGCAGGGCAACCGCAATGCGCTGCTCTACACCGACCCGAGCGTGGACGGCCTCAAAACCGGCCATACCGACGAAGCGGGTTACTGCCTCACCGCCTCGGCCAAGCGCAACGGCATGCGCCTCATTTCCGTGGTGATGGGTACCAAGTCCATCCAGGCCCGCGCCGACCAGAGCCGCGCCATTTTCAACTGGGGCTTTGCCAACTTTGAAAATGCCATGCCCTATGCCGCCGGCACCGTACTGGGCACGCCGCGCGTGTGGTTCGGCAAGGCCGACAGCGTGAAGGCCGGCGTGGCGAATGACGTGATGCTCACCCTGCCGCACGGCGACAAGGCCCGCCTGAAATCCGAAGTGCAACTGGACCCGGCCGTGAAGGCACCGCTGGCCAAGGGCGCTCCTGTCGGCAAGCTCACCATCAGCCTTGATGGCAACGTGCTGCTGACGCAGCCGGTGGTGGCACTGGAGCCTGTGGAAGAGGCCGGCTTCTTTGCCCGTCTCTGGGATCACATAAAGCTCTTCTTCAGCAGCATTTTTTAATGCACTGACCGGTTCGCGGCTGAAGCCGCTCCTACGGTAAATCCAGAGCCCGCAGGAGCGGCTTCAGCCGCAAACAACAGCCGCTTGCTTTCGTAGGAGCGGCTTCAGCCGCGAACCTGCCGGTGCGAATCCAGCGGAGCGTCCGCAGCTGCAGTCCACCAGCTTGCATTGGGTGGCCCGCACCCCCATCTATTCCGCCTGTGCCGGCAAGCAGGCCGCCACACCGGAGGACGCCATGACCGACCGCATCAAGACCGACATCCAGAATGAGCACCTCTGGGAATTCCCCATGGAATATCCGGTGAAGATCATGGGCGAGGCGCAGCATCCCATGCGCGAGATCGTCGCCAACATCCTGCTCCGGCACGCCCCGGAGTTCGATCCGTCCACCATGACGGAAAAGCCGTCATCGGCCGGCAAATACGTCTCCGTTTCCGCCACCGTCTACGTGGAGCGCAAGGAACAGATCAACGGCATGTATGCCGACTTTGCCGCCCACCAGCACATCAAGATGGTGCTCTGAAAGGGCACCGGCCCAGGCGCCACCGAATGCCCTTCCGTGACGCCCGGGCACTCCTGTCAATCGGGCACCGTTTTTGTAGGCCGGACGGAAGCCCGGTCTACGACCGGAGCCAGCCGCATCGCGGTTAAAGCCACTCCCACAAAAACCTCCCCTCCGTAGCGGGGTTGCAGGCGCAAACCCATCACGTACTGTAGGCACTCGAATTCATCCCGAGTGCGGCAATGCCGGCCCCATCCTCCCTGCTCAATTACCAGCGCTACGACCGCCGTACCCAGCAATCCCTGCTGGAGCTGGGGGTGCACAGCCTGAAGCCCTGGCTGTCGCTGCTGCTGGCCGGGCTGCTGGCCGTGTCCTGCGTGCAGCCTGTCCAGTACACCTTTGCCATGCTCTGGCTGCTGGTGGCCACCATCGCCACCGCCGGCGGCCTCGCCTACTGCCATTACTGGAAAGCCCGGCTCCGCCGCGAAACCCTCTCCACCACCACCTTGCGTCGCGCCGAACTCTGGGGCTGCGCCTATGGCGCGCTGGTGGCCTCGGTCTGGGGCTGCAGCAGCCAGTTCATGCAGCCCGGCCATGTGTCCAACCTCATGATCGCCATGATCTATTTCGGCGTCTGCGCGGGAGCCGCCTCGATTTCCGTGCTGGGCATGGCGCACATGGGCCTGGCCGCCCTGATCGGCCTGCTGCTGTTCATACAGCCGCTGGACCGGATTTTTCCGCAGAACTGGTTGTGGTTCACCGTCATGGTCACGCTCTACCACCTGGTGATCCTGATGAGTTCCTGGCAGCGTCACCAGATCGTGGCGCGCAACCTGATGCTGGCGCAGCAGCAGGAGGCGCTGATCCGGTCGCAGCAGCGCGAAACAGAACGCGCCAACAAGGCCAACCAGGACAAGTCCGCTTTTCTCGCCGCGGCCAGCCACGACCTGCGTCAGCCCGTGCACGCCATTTTGCTGCTGGGCCATGCCCTGCAGATGAAAACGCGCGATGCCGAAGGCCGTGCGCTGGTCGAGCAGATCATCACGGCCGGCAAGGCGCTTTCCGACCAGTTCAACAGCCTGATGGAACTGTCGCGGCTGGAAAGCGGCGGCTACACGCTCAATATGCAGTCGCTTGCGCTGGCCGAATTCCTGCGCCGCAAACAGCAGGCGCAGCAGGAAGTGGCCGCCAGCCGCCGCATACGCCTGCGCACACGCCTCGACTGGCGGCTGGCCGAAGCCGGGCTGTACAGCGACCTGAGCCTGCTCAACCGCATCATCGACAACCTGCTGGACAACGCCCTCAAGTTTTCTCCCGATGGCGCCGATATTTTGCTGGCCGTGCAGTTACGCCGGGGCCGCCCGCGCTTTGTCGTCATGGACCGGGGCTGCGGCATTCCCTCCAGAGAACAGGAAAACATTTTCCTGCCGCATGTGCAGTTGCAGAATCCCACGCGCGACCGCGCACGCGGCATAGGCCTGGGCTTGAGCATCGTGAAAGAAGCCGCACAACTCATGCAGGCCGACCTGCTGCTGCGCTCCACGCCGGGACAAGGCAGCAGTTTCTGGCTCACGCTGCCCGCGTCCATGCTGGAGCGCCGCGCCGTGCCCCTGCTGGCCGCACGCCGCCCGGCATTCAAAAACACGGATGAACGCGAACAATTGCGCGGCAAGCGCCTGCTCATCGTGGAAGACGATCCCATGGTGGCCGCCGCGCTCTGCACCTGGGCCGAATCCTGGGGCATGCAGGTGCAGCATCATGCCGAACCGCAGCAGGTGCCGGTGCAAGAGGCTGCCGACCTCGTGATCTGCGACATCCGCCTGCCCGGCGAACACGACGGCATTTACTGGCTCAGCCAGTGGCTGGCGGAATGGCCCGATGCCGGCGGTGTGCTGGTCTCGGGCGAAGCCGGCGAAGCGGTGCAGGAACGCGCAGAGCAGGAAGGGCTTTTGCTGCTGGCCAAGCCGGTGGACCCGGACCTGCTGCTGCAGACACTGCAAAGCCTGGTGCGTTCGTCATGAACGCCAATGCAACACGTCACTCCCTTGATAAGCGGGACAAAAGCCCGAAGGGCATTGAACAGCCGCAGGCTGGCCCCGAAGGGGTGAATAATCTCCCGAATAGCCAGCTGGACAGGTTCCACAAGATTCCCGCTTGCACGGGAATGACGATGAAAAAAGAAAGTCGCGTATTAAACCCAAATAAAAAATGCTCTTGCCGGGAAAACTGTCCATGCGTCTTTTGATCATCGACGATCACCCCATGACCTGTGCCGGACTGAAAAGCCTGTTGCAGGGGCACTACCCCGAAGCGTGCATAGAAACCCTGCACGCTTTTGATGACAGCGTGGCCGAGCGCCGCGACTGGGATTTCCTTTTCCTCGACATGCACCTGCCTGGCCAGCCTTTCCACGAATTGCTCATGGCCCTGAAAAACCGGCTCGGCAAGGTCATCCTGATTTCCGCCTACCCGGAACCGGCGGCGGTCGAGCTGGCGCGCCAGCGTGGCGTGCGCGGCCTGCTGCCCAAGAACATAGACATAGAACACCTGCTCGACGGCTTCCTGCGCATACGCAACGGTGACAGCATTTTTCTCGACAACAGCGGCAACCCCCTGCCCACCGGCAATCACAAGGCCGGTCTCACCGAGCGCCAGAACGAAATTCTCGATGCCCTGCTGGCCGGGCTGTCCAACAAGCAGATCGCGCGCAAATACAACATCAGCGAATACACCGTGAAAGAACACGTCACCGCCATCCTCGCCGCCCATGGCGTGCGCAACCGCCTGGAACTCCTGCTGCAGCACCGTCCGCCCGTCACCTGACGAAAACCGGCCAATTCCCCCCGCCGGTGGGGTAGCAGGCCACGGCGCGTTTTCCATAATCACCGCAACGCCATCGGCATGAGGCCGATGGCCCCAGTGACGGGACGCGCAACATGAAACCTGAAAAAGCAATGCGTACGGTAATCGCCGGCGCGGTGATCGGCAGCGGACTCTTGCTTGGCGCCTGCGGCGGCGGAGATGGCGGCAACGGCAACACCAGCATCAGCGGCACCGCTGCCACCGGTGCCGCCATGACCTCGGGCACCGTAACCCTGACATGCGGCAACAGCGTAACGCCCACCGCGTCCATCAGCACCACCGGCACCTGGAACACCACGGTGCCCACCGTCAGCCTGCCCTGCGCCGTGCAGGCCACCGATGGCACCAATACCTATTACTCCTTCACCGTCGGCAACGGCAGCAGCATTGTCACCAACGTGACCCCGCTCACCACGCTGGCGCTGGCCCAGGTTCTCGGCGCGGCTCCGTCAGCCATCTTTGCTGCCAACGGCACCCTCAGCGCCACCGATCTGGCCAAGCTCACCAGCAGCGCCATTGATAGCGCCATTGCCAACCTGAACAACGTACTGGCCGCTTACGCCCTGCCCGCCAACTTCAACCCGGTGACGACGCCGCTCACCGCCGCCACCGGCAGCACGGCAGGCAACGACTACGACCGCCTGCTCGACCAGTTCGGCGCAGCCAATCCTGATCTCGACACACTGGTCAACGACACCGTCACCAACGGCACCATCGCCACGCCCGCCACGCCCAGCTACACCGCGGGGGCAACCACCGCCGCCGGGTTCTTCACCACCTTCGCCGGCGACTACACGCTGAAAGTCACCCAATCCGGCGCAGAAGGCAGCAGCAACAATGCCACCGTCACCACGCTGTTCCCTGTCGACAGCGCCCGTGTCGTGCACATCAAGAGCAATGGCGACGTGAGCATTGATGCCGTAGGCCGCACCCTCACCTACGCCGCCAGCACCTACGACGGCACGATTGGCGCGCCCAAAAACGGTAAATGGACGGAGTTCGATGGCGGCGCATCGCTCAACACGCTCCGCTACCGTAGCGGCAACGGCACCAATGACCTCTACCTCACCTACAACGCCGCCAACGGCCAGCTCGAAGTAGACCCGCAAGGCTTCGTCAATACCGTAGGCTACGCCACGCTGAAAGGCTCGGCCTATGTGCCTGCCACCAGCAACGACGGTGACCCAGGCGACGGCAATACGCCCACCCCGCCCACCATCACCAGCATCGCACCCGCCTCAGGCGCAGTCGGTGACACCGTGACGATTACCGGCACCGGCTTCAGCACCACCAAAGCCAACAATGTCGTGCGCTTCAGCAGCAACACAACCGGCCCCGCCCCGCAGGCCGAAGTCGTCTCCGCCACCGCCACACAACTCGTGGTGAAAGTCCCCGCCGGCGCAGTGTCGGGCGGACTGACGGTCTACAGCACGGAAGCTGAAGCCGTGGCATCTTCTGAAAACTTCACCGTGACGACGGCGGGTGGCGGCACCGACACTCCCCCGGCAGCCACCACCGCCGCCGGCAAACTCGCTGCCGCCATCGGCGCAGGCTTGTCCGGCACCTACAACCTGACCTGCCCTGACAGCACGTCGCGCACCATCACCATCAATCCCGACGGCAGCAGCCTGATCGACAACGTGCCGCTGGTAGGCGGGGCATCAGGCGCCAGCGGCAGAATCGAGGTCATGGCAGCAAACACCAACACCGGCAAGTACTACGTGTCCATCGAAGGTACCGAGAGCGGCGGCCTCAGCCTTTATTTCGCCAACGACAACACACCCGACACCTCGACTTCCTGGAACATCAGACGCGCGAGCGACAGCGTTTACCAGTACTGCACCCTGGTATCCGGGCCGACGGCCCGCCTCGACCGCCTCGCCGCACTCAAGCTGCTGGCTCCCGTTTCCACCAACCTGAATTGCGCCTACGACCGGGCCGACGCCACCAACGAGAGCGACCTGCCGACCGGCGTGGAAGCCTTCAACCTGGCCGCCGATGGCAGCCTGACCCTGGGGGGCAAGGTCAGCGCCAGCACCACCGAGACCGCGCTTGCCAGCTTGAAGGTGAGTTTCGCGGGGTATTCCACCATGCACTGGGAAAACGCCTATACCTACCTACCGGTCTATGCGAGCACGGTCAAACGCTACGTGGATATCCAGTTCAGTGGCGAAGAAAACGCACTCCAGAAAGTGCGCTACATAGGAGCCAACGGCTCAACCGCCACCTGCACGCCGTAAAACGCGTAGCAAACGCAGGTTGGGTTGAGGGGCAAAGCCCCGAAGCCCAACAGACACCGGTACACCACCCAACGCACCGCGAAAATGACCACGGTTGTTTTCACGGTGCGTTGTGCTTTGCAAGCTTCAGCTTTTCCTCGGCACGAACCTGCATTCATGGCATCACAGCCATTCTGCCGGGAGAGACGGGGCTTGCCTTGTTCACCGCCGCATGTGATTTTGCTTTTCCATTTTTGATGTTCACTGAACAGGGACCATCCTCATGAAATTCCTTCCCGTGCTGCTCTGCGGCCTGGCGCTATCAGGCGCCGCCCTGGCCGACACCTGCCTCAACACCGACAAGGACCGATACGGCGACGGCGATGCACGCCATTACGACTACGGCAAATGCAAACCGGCAGCCGGCGCACCTGACAACAGCTACAACTCGCTCAATGCCATCGGCAAGCAGATGCAGGGCATGTTGCAGCAGCGGGAAACCTACACGCGGCCGGCAAGCTCAGAGGAAGAGATAGACAAAGCCTTTGAGCACGGCCGCAACCGTTTCAAGAATCTCAAATATGCCACCGCCAACGAGGTCAACCTTCTCTCCCCCACCAACAGGGACGTAGGTATCTACGCCAATGCCACCATCAGCCCCGATGCCAGGAAAGCCATCCAGCAGGAAATTTCCACCAGCATCGAAAAAGGCCAGTTGCTGGAAACCTACGACAATGAGGCTTACCAAAAACCGTGGGTGAGCAGCAGCGATGCCGCCCAGAACTGGAAAACCTGCGAAGTCTCCACGCAGCTGGTGCGCGCCTATGTCTACGGCGACTTCATCAAGCCGGAACAGAAAAATCCGGCCAAGGGCTTTGCCATTGCGCGCGCCGGCTGCAACGCCCACTGCGGCGGCACCTGCTACTGGCTGGGCCGCATATATGAAGACGGCAACAAGGCCGCGCCGGGGGTGGACAAAGTGCTGGGCCACAATCCCCAAACCGAGATACTGCGGGTTTACGACAACGCCATCATGAACGGCGTAAACGCCGCCTATGAACGCTCGGCCAATCTCGGCTGGAATCCCCCGGAGCGTTACAAGGACAAGACGTATTTCGACATCAAGGAATTTTCGTCTTACAGCTACTGGTATGTCATCGAAGACTTCCAGCGCCTGGGCTATGCCCAGTACAAACGCTGCCTTGAAACAGACCCTGCCAATATCAATTGTGCACGCAGCATAAACACCATCATCGACAAGGCCTGGCTGAGCAATGCCGACAAGGACAGGGATGGCTTCAACACCCCCAGCAGCTATCACGGCAGGTATCTCAGCCTTGCCGATCTGCGCAGCGACATCAGCAAGGAAGACATCAGCTTCTACCAGGACTACCTGGCCAAGCTGGAAGGCCTGCTGCAGTCTCCCAAGCCAGCCGCCGCACCGTGAATGTTACGCTGGCCTGAAAGCCAGGCCAGTTTTCCAAGCCATGCCGGCACCGGACACAACGCACCCCAACCATGACCACAACTTGTTTTCACGGTGCGTTGTGCCCGGCAAGGGAGAGTGCTTGCCTTACTCATCGCCGCTTGTGATTTTCCTTCTCCATTTCTGATGTTCATTGAACAGGGACCACGCTCATGAAACTCCTCCCCGTGCTGCTCTGCGGCCTCACGCTATCAGGCGCCGCCCTGGCCGACACCTGCCTCAACACCGACAAGGACAAATACGGTGACGGTGATGCACGCCATTACGACTACGGCAAATGCAAACCGGCACCCGGCAGCCCCGACAACAGCTACAACTCGCTCAATGCCATCGGCAAACAGATGCAGGGCATGCTGGAACGTAATTCGGAAGATCGCGGCGCAGCAGAATCACAGCGCGAAGCCAATCTTCGCGATATCCGGGCCTTTCAGGACCAGCAGGTGACTCGCCGCAGCAAGATAAAATACGGTGCGTCCATAGAGTTCTCCGACATCGACTACAGCCAGTATCAATACCAGAACGCCACCATCAGCGCCGACAAGCAAGAGGCCATCCGCCAGGAAATCGGCACAGCCATTGCCAGCGGAAAATTGCTGGAAACCTACAGTGGCAATACTTACGCCGACTGGAACTTCTGGAAAAACAGCACAGACCCTGCCTTACGCTGGAAAAACTGTGAAGTCGCCACGCAACTGGTGCGCGCCTATGTTTATGGCGACTTCATCAAGCCGGAACAGAAAAATCCTGCGCTGGGCTATGCCATCGCCAAGGCCGGGCGCTATCAGGATTGCGGAGGCACCGCCTACTGGATGGGTAGAATTCTTGAAGATGGCAACAGCGCGGTGCCCGGTGTTGACAAGGACAAGGACGAAATTGATGGGGGGCGTAGAGTCAAGTCGGCTATCGAGGGCGCCTACAATGACGCCATCCTCAACGGTTACACCCCTGCCTTTGAGCGCATGGCCGAGCTTTATCGTTTCGGTGGGCCCGAGCGCTTTCGTGGCAAAACCTATTTTGTCCTGACCGACTTCACCTCTTATCCCTTCTGGCGAAAGAGCAAGAACGACAGCGACGAAATGTTCCTGATGCGGGTGCAATACAGCAAATGCCTGGAAGCAGATCCAACCAATCTCGTTTGTGCACGAGGACTGGTCACCCTGTACAGCGATCAGGGTAAAGACTTCCTGGACGGCTACACCAACTACTCCCCAAAACAGGCCAGCTTCTACGCCAACTATGCCAAGGAGCTGGAAGCCAGGCTGGTGGCAGCGGGCTTGCCCGTTCCGCCGGCTAATTGATGTCGACTCCCATAAAAAAAACCGGCTCCGTGCCGGTTTTTTTATGCGTGCGGCCTGCGTACCATGCCCGCCATGACACTCATCACGAAATGGCTGGGCAGCGCCGACTACGCCACCACCTGGGAGGCCATGAAGGCCTTTACCGAAACCCGTACGTCCGAGACGCCGGATGAACTCTGGTTGCTGGAGCATCCCTCTGTCTTCACGCTGGGGCAGGCAGGAAAACCCGAGCACATCCTCAATGCCGGCGACACTCCCGTGGTGAAAAGCGACCGTGGCGGCCAGGTGACCTACCACGGCCCCGGCCAGCTCACCGGCTACTGTCTTTTTGACATCAAGCGCCTGGGTCTGGGCGTGCGCGAGCTGGTCGAGCTGCTTGAGGACACGCTGGTGGATGTGCTGGTGGAAATGGACATTCCCGCACTGGCCAACCGCGATGCCCATGGTGTTTACGTTGGCGGGAAAAAAATCGCCTCGCTGGGCCTGCGCATACGCCGTGGCTGCAGCTACCACGGCTTTGCGCTGAATGTGGATATGGATCTGGAGCCGTTCAGCCGCATCAATCCCTGCGGCCATGCCGGATTACAGATGACGCAGCTCCATGATTTCCTGCGCGAGGAAACGCCGTCGCTGGATGCGGTGGGCAATACCGTGGCGGCGGCGCTGCGAGAGCGTTTGTCTTTGCCCGCGTAGCCCCCGTAGGAGCAACTGTCTTTACTTTTGTCATTCCCGCGATCAGCGAAGCGCGCGCCAAGCGGGAA
>JASLCO010000112.1 GCA_030146505.1 Moraxellaceae bacterium | reverse complement strand
GTGAAACGTGAAACGTGAAACGTGAAACGTGAAACGTGAAACGTGAAACGTGAAACGGTGTATTGCTATTGCCGAGGCCATTGTCAAGCGGGTTCGCGGCTGAAGCCGCTCCTCCGGATGGATATGATTTTCGTAGGAGCGGCTTCAGCCGCGAACTTCATTTCGTTTCACGATTCACGTTTCACGCTCTTGAAAAAAATCACGGCCCTTCTATGACCTGCGGATTCCGTGCAGGGATCATGCCTATGCGCGCCAGCAGGGACTGCTGCGGCTGGCCGAAGGCCTGCGCGTAATGCGTGGCATTGGTCATGACTTTCTTCACATAATCGCGCGTTTCCGCAAAGGGAATGCTTTCTATGTAAAGCTCGGCCTCCATGCCGCGGTCGGCGGGCTGCCAGGTACGGGCACGGTTGGGGCCGGCGTTGTAGGCAGCAGTGGCCAGCACCGGCTGGCTGGACAGCTCGTCCAGCACATGGCGCAGGTAATAAGTGCCAAGACGCACATTGGTGCCGGCATCATTGACCATGGAGGGTTCGTATTTCAGGCCCATCTTGCCGGCCACCCAGCGTGCCGTGGCCGGCATGAGCTGCATGAGGCCGCCCGCACCCACACCGGAACGGGCCACCGAAACAAAACGGCTTTCCTGGCGCATGAGGCCATAGACCCAGGCTTCGTCCAGCCCGGTCTGCTGCGCGTAATCACGCACCACGTCGCGATACGGCGCGAGATAGCGCAGCTCATAGTTGTGCAGTTTTTTCGTGCGCTCGGCGGCATAGATGGCGCGGTCATACCAGCGCGCGCGGCTGGCGGTTTCCGCGGCAACCAGCAGCAGGCGGTCATCGGCACCACGCAAGGCCCAGTTCCATTCCCGCGTGGCCTCGGTACGCAAATCCATCTCGTTGAGACGCAACGCGCGCTGCAGTCCGGCATTGGCCTCGACCCGGCGCCAGTCTTCATCCAGCAACTGGAAAGCGGGAGCCGCGGGGGCCAGCACCGGTCCCAGGCGTTCGGCGGCCAGCAGGCCGTAGTAATCGTCGTCCGCACTCAGCTGCGCATAGATTTTTGCCACGGCCGGCGGTGCCGGCTTTTTGCCATCACCCGTTCTGGCTTCCTGCGCACGCGCCAGCCAGTATTGCCAGCCACGCTCTTTCTGCTTGTCATCACTGAGCAGCCGCAGCGCCGCCAGTGCGGCGTCCCAGTCTTTCACGCGCAGTGCGAGGCGTATGCGCCATTCCAGCGCGAAGTCGGTCCAGGGCAGTCCTTCACTGCGGGCGAACCAGTCCGGCGCACGCGCCTCGTGCTGGAGGGCCGACGCCTGGGCCAGCCGGCGCCAGGCATAAAGCTTCTGGTTGTCGCTGAAACGGCCCTGCCAGTCCTGCACGGCAGCCAGCGCCGCATCGGCATTGCTGCGCGCAAGGCGGCCGATGGCAAAAATGGCGAGCTCCGGCTGCAGCCTGCCGCCCCCTTGCGGTTTCTTTAGCCAGGCGTCGGGGTTGGCCACGAGCTTCTGCAGGTCACGGGCCTGCCACTGCACGTCCAGCAAAGCGGCCAGCGCACGCGCCACCCCCTGCTCATTGGCTTCCAGCGCCAGGCGCAAGCGGTCCCGGATGTCGGTTTCGCTGACCGTGCCACTTTTCAGCAGGCGGTCCAGCACCGGATTGCAACTGCCAGGCAGGTCCTTGGGCGTAAACCAGAGCGCGCTGCGGGCCTGCGCCAGCACGCGCTTTTCGTCAGAGGCAAGGCGCGACTGCAAGGCATAACAGAGCAACTCGGTGGAAGGCTCATCGACCAGCAGGGAATACTGCTCGCGGAAACGCGGCCAGTCCGCCCTCTTGCCGAGGGCACGCAGCCATTCGCCACGCAGCTTTTCGGCCAGCCAGCTGCCCTGGTAGAAATCGAGGAAGGGAAGGATGTGTTCGGGGGCGATGAGGTCGATCTGCGCGGAAAGCAGCCAGTAGCGCGGATAAATCCCCAGCGGATCCTGGCCCAGGGCCTCGGCCTTTTCCGCCACGATCTGCAGCTTGCCCTGGCGCAGGGCCTCGCGCGCGGCGAGGAAATCATCCTTGCTGTCAGCCCTGGCGGTCGTTGCCGTCAGCACGGCGCCGGCCAGCCACATCAGGACCATGATTCCCTTGTACATACTGCTGTACACACTGCTCTCCTTCACAGAAGCGGCAAGGATACGGGCAGCCCCTCCCGGAGAAAACCTGATTTTGTTGCGCCGGCCCGGCCCGGCCACCGCCTGTCCCCTGCCCCGCCACATGGCTATAATCCCGCCCCCTTGAGCACCAGCACCACTTGCGGACCACCATGGCCAAGAAGCTTTACATCGAAACCCAGGGCTGCCAGATGAACGAGTACGACAGCTCGCGCATGGCCGACCTCCTGGGCAACTCGCACGGCATGGAGCTGACCAGCAACCCCGAGGAAGCCGACGTGCTGCTCCTCAACACCTGTTCCATACGTGAAAAGGCGCAGGAAAAGGTGTTCTCGGAGCTGGGGCGCTGGCGCAAGCTGAAGGAAGCTCGGCCTGACGTGGTGATAGGCGTGGGTGGCTGCGTGGCCTCGCAGGAAGGCGACGGCATCCAGAAACGCGCGCCCTTCGTGGACATGGTCTTCGGCCCGCAGACCCTGCACCGCCTGCCGAAAATGCTGGATGCGCGCCAGGAAGCCGCGCAGCAGGCCCGCAAAATCACGCTGGTGGACGTGAGTTTTCCGGAAATCGAGAAATTCGACCATCTGCCGGAGCCACGCGTGGAGGGCCACAAGGCCTTCGTCTCCATCATGGAAGGCTGCTCCAAGTACTGCACCTTCTGCGTGGTGCCCTATACCCGTGGCGAGGAAATCTCCCGTCCCTTCGATGACGTGATTGCCGAAATCGTGGTGCTGGCCGAAAAAGGCGTGCGCGAAGTGACCCTGCTGGGCCAGAACGTGAACGGCTTCCGCGGCCCGCATCATGACGGCAGCATCTGCTCGTTTGCGGAGCTGCTGCGCCATGTCGCCGAAATTCCGGGCATAGACCGCATCCGCTACACCACCTCGCATCCGCTGGAGTTCAACGACGACCTCATCGCCGTTTATGCCGATACACCAAAGCTGGTATCGCACCTGCACCTGCCCGTGCAATCCGGCGCCAATAACGTGCTGGCCGGCATGAAGCGCAACCACACCACGGCCGATTATCTTGAGCGCATGCGCAAACTGAAGGCGGTACGTCCGGAGATTTTCATTTCCTCCGACTTCATCATCGGCTTCCCCGGCGAGACCGATGCCGATTTCGAAGAAACCATGAACTTCATTGCCGACGTGGACTTCGACCACTCCTACAGCTTCATCTACTCCAGGCGCCCCGGCACGCCGGCCGCCGAGCTGCCGGATGACACGCCGGAAAGCGTGAAGAAAGACCGCCTCAACCTCCTGAAAAACCGCATCACGCAGAATACGGCGCGCAAGACGGAACAGCTGGTGGGCAGCACGCAGCGCGTGCTGGTGGACAAGCTGTCCGAACGCTTCGAGGGCCACCTCATCGGCAGCACGGAAACCAACCGCATCGTGCACTTTCCCGGCGACGCCAGCCTCATCGGCAAATTCGCCGACGTGGTCATCAGCGACACCGTCAGCATCGTCGCCCTGCGTGCCGATGCGCCGCCGGTATGGGTGGAAAACTGAGCCTGTCGCCGGTGCGAATTCATTCGCACATGCATAGCCCGTCCCTCTTCATTTTTCGGGCATGCCGCCCCGGCGAAGGGGCCATGAACCGCCATAAAAAAAGCCCGCGACCGCGGGCTTTTTCACGCAAGGAATCCGTCTAGTAGCCATTGCCTATGCACTCCCTGTCATAGGTATTCTCGACACTGCTGCGGCTGGCAGCACCGCGCCCCGGTTGCCCATACACCATCTCGGCCAGCCGGGCGCACTTGGCTTCCATCCTCTCGCGCTCTTCCACCTGCGGATGCTTGCCGTAGTAGCCACGGCGTTCGGGAGCGGGAGCGTATTCCACTTTCTTGCCCAACTGGCTTTCCGTCACGACCGAAGGCTGGCGCAGTTGCAGGACCGCACCGCCGTCGTCCTGCTTGTCGGAAAAAACCATATGGCCGTTGGCGTCCTTGTGCATGAAAAACTGCTTTTCCGGCTTGGGCTCGGCAGCCTGGGCAAGACCGCACAGCAATACACCCGACAACTGCAGAGCAATCACTCTTGGCAAAAACATGAAACGTCCTCCCTGGCTGGCGGCCCATGATCGCGGTGCCACCGGGAAGACGGAAGCTCGGGAATTACGGAGCCTTCAGGCCGCGCTTTTCTCCACGCCGTGCACGAACCTGGCCATGTGGCGATAAGCCACCTTGGCTTCCGGCAGCCAGAAGGCAAAAAGCTGGAAGACGTGGGGCATGCCGCGCCACTCCTCGTAATGCACCTCCACGCCCTGTTCGTGGGCACGCTGCGCCACGCGGCGCGCATCGTCGCGCAGCACCTCGGTGGAGCCGGCCGTGATCATGAGCGGCGGCAAGCCCTCGAAGCTGCCATGCAGGGGCGAGATCAGCGGATGGTAGGGATCGCGGGCACGGGCAAAATAACGCGACAGCCCCTGCACGGCGCCGGATGCAAACATGGGATCGCGGAAACGGTTGCGCTGGTAGGAGGCGCTTTCGCAGGACAGGTCCGTCCAGGGTGAAAAACACATGGCGGCACGCGGCAGGGGCAGGCCGGCATCGCGGATGTGCTGAAGCGTGGTCAGGGTGAGATGACCACCGGCGGAATCACCACCGATGAGGATGTTCTCCGGTGCATATTTTTCCAGCAGGTGGCGATAGGCATGCAGGGCATCGTCGCGCCAGTGCTCGAAATCATGGTCCGGCCCCTGGCGGTAATTGATGGCCAGCACCGGGCGCCTGGCCATGCGCGACAGGCGCCAGGTGAGCGGGCGATGTGCCTGTGCCGAGCTGAAGCAGTAGCCACCACCGTGCAGGTAGAGCATGGCCTTGTCTTCATCCAGGCCATCGCCGGCACGCAGCCATTCGCCGTCGAAATGTCCGAAATGGGTAGCGCTCACCCGCACGAAGGACGGCAGGCGCTGCAGCATGAGGCCGGCCACGCCATAGGCACGGTCCAGCACGCGCAGGGAGACGGAATTCACCGGCGCCAGGCCCAGCAGCGGCTTGACTGACACCATGAGGGCCAGATTGAAGGCACGGGCCTGCCAGCTGACGGGATAGGGCGGGCGGGAAACCTGGTGGGGCGCGCGGAGGGGGGCATTGCGTACGGAGGACTGCACGGCGGTCTGCATGGGAGCTCCTGTAGGGCAGCGCATTCTTGTTGTTATGGCAGGGTGCTCATGGCCGCGAATGGCGGCACACCTAGACCCTGCAGTCATGTACTCCGGTGCAGCAAATAACACAGGCCATCGCGGCCGCGCCAGCGTCTTGCCGGACAATCCGGGCCCCTTCCCGGCCACCGGGCGCTGGCACGGCCGGGCGGCTGACTAAGACCTGCGCTTTGGGCTATCCTGTGCGCCCGTTTTTCCGAGCCCTTATCCGCTTGAACGCCCCCTCGCCGTCACGCCGCCAGCTCACGCTGGAGCCGAACGATGCCCGCCGCCTCTCCGAGCTCAGCGGCCAATTCCACGAGCACATCAAACTCATCGAGCAAGAGCTCGGCGTGGCCATACACAGCCGCGGCAACCACTTCCGCGTGGAAGGGCCGGGCAATGCCGTGAATGCCGCCACCAATGTGCTGGAAACCCTCTATGCCGAAACCGGCGGCAGCACGCCGCTGGATGCCGCCGCCGTGCACATGCTGCTGGCCACGCTGGAAGAAAACGGCGCAGAAGCAGGGACAGACGACGACAAGCCCGGTTCCTCGCTGCACACCAAGCGCGGCGCCATCAAGCCGCGCGGTGAAAACCAGCGCAAATACGTGGAAGCCCTGCTCGGCAATGACATCAGCTTCGGCGTCGGTCCCGCCGGCACCGGCAAGACCTGGCTGGCCGTGGCCGCTGCGGTGCATCTGCTGGAAAAGGACGAAATCCGCCGCATCATGCTGGTCCGCCCGGCCGTGGAAGCCGGCGAGAAACTCGGCTTCCTGCCCGGCGACCTCACCGAGAAGATCAATCCCTATCTGCGCCCGCTCTACGACGCCCTTTATGAAATGCTGGGCTTCGAGCGCGTGGGCAAGCTGATTGAAAAACAGGTGATAGAAATTGCGCCACTGGCCTATATGCGCGGCCGCACCCTGAACAATGCCTTCATCATTCTCGATGAAGGCCAGAACACCACGCCGGAACAGATGAAGATGTTCCTCACGCGTCTGGGCTTCGGCTCCAAGGCCGTGATCACCGGCGACATCACCCAGGTCGACCTGCCGCGCGGCCAGGAATCCGGCCTGGCCCACGCCCTGCGTGTGCTGCACGACGTGAAAGGCATACATATCACCCGCTTCACCGCACGCGATGTGGTGCGCCACCGTTTGGTGCAGGTCATCGTCGAAGCTTATGAGGCACATGACCGTAAAGAAGAAGCCAGCAAGCCCGGCAAGCGCGCTCCGCGCGGCTCTCGTCCCGCCGACGGACAGGACGAGGCGTAACCGGCATGCAATCTGCTTCTTCTACCCTGATTGATTTGCAGCTGGAGAGCACGGCCACCGGCCTGCCCACGGAAGCGGATTTCCAGCGCTGGGCCGATGCCGCCCTGCGCGCCGCCGAGCACGGAGGCGCAGCGGAAATCACCGTGCGCATCGTGGACGAAGCCGAAGGCCGCGAGCTCAACCATGAATACCGCGAGCGGGATTACGCCACCAATGTGCTGTCCTTTCCCAGCGAGCTGCCGGCTGAACTGATTGAAGAGCTGAAAGATGAAATGGAGGTTCTGCCTCTGGGTGATCTCGTGATTTGCGCACCGGTGGTCGCGCGCGAGGCCGCC
>JASLCO010000411.1 GCA_030146505.1 Moraxellaceae bacterium | reverse complement strand
GTCAGTTGCTCTACCAACTGAGCTATACCGGCACACAGGGCGCGCGATTGTAAGCAATCTATTTCATGGCGACAACGGATTATTCTTCGCAGGGCGCATTTTCACGCTTTAGCCCTTCCTGCCTGTCGACCTGGGCATCAACAATGGCCCGGAGATTTTCCCTGGAGCGGGATGGCGCCAGATACGTCCACCGCTCAACGCCGGTTTGCGCGATTTCACGGAACTCCACCTGAATGCCAGCCTCCTGCATTTTCTGCAGGAAAGCCTGAGCCAACTCCTTGCGCGAGAAATGATTGAGGGAGATGGCGTTGATGAACATGCCTTCTTTCACGACAAAACCTTCGATGCCGCGACTCCTGAGGTCACGCAACTTTTCTTCGGCCTTGTCACGATTGGTAAAGGCCGGCACAAAGACCCAATAATCCTTGCCATCCACCTTGCGCTTGTCGATGCGGACACCGAACCCCTTGTCCTGCATGAAGCTGACAAATTTCTTCAACCCTGCATCACTGGCAAAGGGGCCAACATTGAAACACTGCGGCCCAGAACCAATCACGGGGGCCACCGCCTGGGTCTCTTCATCCGAAACAGGCACCGCCTCCGCCTGCTTGACCTCAGGGCGCTCACTCAGCAGTTGTATATTGTTGCCCGCCATCTGCATTTCGGCCGCGACAGGCCGGGCATGCGGCTGCGTTCCCTCCATGAACTTCCAGCCGAAATACACGGCATTTGCAATCATCAGGCAGACAAATATCCAGGGCATGCGCTGTTCCTCAGCACTCAGGCGCTCTATGGCGCATCGGGACTAATTTATACCAGTATCAGCAAAGTAACGCTGCAAACCATGCAGCAAAAGCTCAGACTGCAGCTCATGCCGGCAAGCCAGGCTGGCAGACACACGCGCCGCATCCCCACCGGTCAGCACCAGAATACAGGGTCGCTCCGTCACCATCTTTTCTATAAGAGCAACAACCGCAGCTAACGCCCCGTGCTTCACCGCTTCCCCGGTATTTCTCCCCAACGTCAGTCCTTCAGCAATAGCATCCGGATCGAAGCGGACACGGCGGGTTTCATGCAGAAGGACGCCAGCCATCATGGACAGGCCCGGCAGGATATAGCCGCCCAGATGCTGACCGTCAGCTCTCAAGACATCTAGCGTGATCGCGGTTCCACAATCAACCACGCAAATATCCTGGCCACGAGCACGCAAGGCAATCAAGGCCAGCCAGCGATCGACCCCCAGGCGGGCAGGCTCGACATACGCATTAGTGACACCGGCATGCTGAGCACTGCTACGAGCGAAACCGGGAACACGCAACCAGCGAGTACGGCAAGCCCCGGCAAAAGCATCCAGCGTTGCATCATCAAGCACACTGGCGCCAAGCACCGCATCGGGCACTGCAGAAAAGTCATCAGGTAATTGTGCCAGCACTGACGACATATCGCCGTCATGCGGAATATAGGCATGAGCTTCAATATGGCCGTCACGGCTCAACCAGAATTTGCCGCGCGTATTGCCCATGTCAAAGTAGTAAACAAGACTCATGCAACAGCCTTCCGCAAAGATACTTCACCACCATGCAACAGGACTTCGCCTTGCTTCGTCTCAACACACAGTGAACCATGGAGGTCTACACCACGGGCAACCCCTGACAACTCTTTATCCAGACCAGACACTTCTACTTCAGCGTCACGCAAGGCGTCGTAACCCATCCACTCTTCGTAGACTGCCGCAAAACCTTTTTCAGGATATTCACTGAGCAAAAGAAAAAGCTCATCAAGGAGAAGCCCACCAATTTCATTACGGCGTACTGTGGACTGCGTTTCAGTTGCCACGTCAGTTACCGGGCGCCCCAATGTCTGCGAAGCATTCTGAGGCAAACTCAAGTTCAAGCCGAGTCCGATAACAACATGACACGGGCCTTCCGCCTCAGCCTGGAGCTCAATCAAAACACCACCCATTTTGGCCGCCCCAACAACAATGTCATTGGGCCATTTGAGCTGAGCTGACGTCACGCCATAACGCCGCAGAGCGCGGATCACCGCCACGCCTACAGCCAGACTCAATCCTTCGACCGCAGCAATACCACCGGCAAATGTCCAACCAACCGAGCCATAGAAATTTCCGCAAAGAGGGGAAAGCCAATCCCGTCCTCGGCGACCACGACCGGAGGATTGCTCTTCAGCGAGACAGACGCTGCCTGATCGTGGCTGCTTGCGCATATGCCCGAGCACTACATCGTTTGTGGAGCCGACTTTGTCTTCAATGAGCAGCTCATGCAGCAGCTTTCGCGCTGCAGGACTCATGGCTGCAAGTATTTCGTCTCGAGACCACCACTCCAGCGGCGTACTCAGGCGATAGCCTTTGCCCGGCTGCACCTCCAATATCAGCCCGCGTTTGCGTAATGCTTCGATCTGCTTCCAGATAGCAGTACGACTGATGCCAAGCTGCGCCCCCAGCTCTTCACCGGAATGGAACTGGCCATCAGACAATAAACGCAATAACTGCATCATGGCTTCCCTCGATGCTGGGCAGCGTCGCACGAAGGCCCTGCGCGAACAAGCCGCATTTGCTCTTGAGCAGCCCAGCCCTTCTGCGGAGGCATTTTATTTTGGTTTATAGCAAAGCAAAAACCCCAGCGGATGCTGGGGTTT
>JASLCO010000076.1 GCA_030146505.1 Moraxellaceae bacterium | reverse complement strand
AGTCCGCGATCATGTCGCGGACTTCAAGGCGGAGAAATGCATGATCCTCGGCGTCTCCCGCGACAGCCTGAAATCCCACGAGAAATTCAAGGAAGCGCAGTGCTTTCCCTTCGAGCTCGTCAGCGACGAGAACGAAGAACTGTGCAAGCTCTTCGATGTCATCAAGATGAAGAACATGTATGGCAAGCAGGTGCTGGGCGTGGAGCGCAGTACCTTCCTCATCGACAAGGACGGCGTGCTGCGCAACGAGTGGCGCAAGGTGAAAGTGGACGGCCATGCCGAGGCCGTCCTGTTTGCGGTGAAGCAGCTCAATAAGTGAAACGTGAAACGTGAAACGTGAAACGTGAAACGTGAAACGTGAAACGTGAAACGGTGTTTTGGCAGAGATAAAGCCTCTGTCAAGCACCATCGCGGCTGAAGCCGCGAACGCTTTTGTGCTTTTGCTTCTCACAAGCCGCAGGCGCCATCACGATTCACCCGATGCCGAAGGCAAGCTCACGTTTCACGCCTTGCGGATGCGGAAGAAAAACTCCTTCTCCCCTTCCCGCATTTCCAGCAACTCATGCCCGCCCTGGCGCAGGAAGGACTGGAAATCACGCACCGAGCCCGGATCACTTGTCCATACGTCGATGGCCTCGGCCGGGGCCATGCCATGCAGGGCCTGCTTGAGCTTGAGCAAGGGCATGGGACAGCGCAGGCCACGCGCATCGAGCTGGCGGATTGATTCAGACATTTGCAAATTCACCACAGGCAGAAGATGCGGGAGACAGGGGCTTGCGCCAGAATAGCGCCACATCATAACGCCCTGCCTGCCTGATGAAACGCCTGCTTCCCTTTTTCCTGCTGCTGCTCGCCACGACCGCGCCAGTCCGTGCCGGCCAGGGCAGCAATGACCTGCCCGAACTGGGCGATGATGCCTCCAGCGTCATCAGTCCCGAGCAGGAATACCGCCTGGGTCGCGCCTGGATGCGGCAGCTGCGCGGCAACACGCCGCCCGTCAACGATCCGGTGGCGCAGGATTATCTGGAACATCTCTGTTACCGCCTGGCTTTCCACAGCCCGCTGCAGAATCCGGACCTGAGCCTCATCATCATTCCCGACAAATCCATCAATGCCTTTGCCGTGCCCGGCGGCGTGGTGGGCATCAATATCGGCCTGCTGCTCAACGCCGAAACCGAAGCGGAAACCGCCAGCGTGCTGGGCCATGAGCTGGGCCACCTGAGCCAGCGCCATTTCGCACGCCAGCTGGCGGCGCAAAAACAGAACCAGTGGCTGTATCTGGGCACGCTGCTGGCCAGCATCGCGCTGGCTGCCAAGGGCGGCGGTGACGGCGCGTATGCGCTCGGCATCGGTGCACAGGCGGCCATGGTGGACAACCAGTTGAGCTACAGCCGCCAGTACGAACAGGAAGCTGACCGCATCGGCATGCAGACGCTGGTGGATTCGGGCATGGATCCGCATGCCATGCCGCAGTTCTTCCAGCGCCTGCAACGGCAGTCGCGCATGGTCGGCAACATCCCGGAATTCGTGCTCACCCATCCTTTGACCGAATCGCGCATCGCCGACACCATGGCGCGCGCCAACCAGTACCCGCAAAAACTGCCGCAGGATTCGCTGGAGTACCAGCTGGTGCGCGTGCGCATGCTGGCCAACTACATGGCCGACAGCGGCCGTGGCGTGTCCTATTTCCAGCAGCAGCTGGTTGACCTCAACCCGAAAACCGACCGCGCCCGCAGCAATCGCCTGGGTCTCGCGCTGGCCTTCAGCCGCGACCGTCAGTACGACAAGGCACGCGAAGCACTGGCACCGCTGCTGCAGGAAAATCCCCTGCGCGTGGATTACGTGGTGGCGGCCGCCGACATCGAGCTGGCCGAGCGCAAATACGATGCCGCCATCAGGCTGCTGGAGCCGGCACTGGCCCTGAATCCCGACAACTATCCCCTGCTGGTCTACTACGCCCGAGCCCAGATTGCAGCCAATCATCCCGAGCAGGTGACGGAACGCCTTGAAGCCGCGGCGCGCGAGCGCAGCGATGATCCCTTGATCTGGCGCCTGCTGGTGGATGCCTATACCGCCAGCAAGAACACGCTGGGCGTTTACCGCAGCCGCGCCGAAGTCTATTTCCTCAATGGCGACGACCAGCATGCGCTGGAGCAGTTGCGCATGGCGGACAACAGCGTGCGCGACAATTACCCGCTCAGCGCCAAGATCCAGAAGCGCATGCGCGAAATGCAGCAAGCCAAGGGCGATCTCAAGGGCTGAGGATCGAACCTGGCCGGTGCGAATTCATTCGCGCGCCACAACAAAACCCTCCATTGCTGTTTGCGCGAATGAATTCACACCGGCAAGCTCGCGACCGCTCCGGCCCCTCTCATCTCACCTTTCCCGACAGCCCGTCACTCCCGGCCGCCCGTCCGTGGATGACATCCCTCCGGCGAGACAGCATCATTGGCCGCAGTTTTTTCTGCCGGCGCATCAATGGAAACGGCAGAGCTCCGCCCGTAACTCAAGGAAGGTGTTGTGAAGGCTGTCTCCCTCTCTCCCGGCAACTGGTTCCTGCTGGTCCTGCTTTCTGCCATCGCCATGACCATCACGGTCACCACCCTCGCGCACTGCCAGCCCTGGCTGGGTTTGTCCCTGCACTGGGATGCATCCCGGCAGGCGGCCATCGTTACGCGTGCCGAGGGGCCGGCAGCCGCCATCCCGGCCGGCACGGCGCTGACGACACTGCGCGACACCCGGGGCAAGCATTTCCGTCTGGAAGCCGTGGATTTCACGGTGGAACCCGCTTCCGGCCTGCGTGGCCTCAGCGACTATGACCAGTTGCTGCAACGCCAGGGCAGCATCGCCACGCTGCTGCGTACTCCCGGTGGCGTGGTGCTTGCCGACACGGAGGGTCGGGAATATGCGCTGCTCCCCGAGCCTTACCGCCCCATCGCCGACCTGCCGCCGGATTTCTGGGTGCAAGTGGCTGTCGGCTTTTTCGCCTGGCTGATTTCTGCCGGCGTATGGATATTCCGGCGCGATGACCAGAGTGCCCGCTATCTCCTGCTGAGCGGCCTTTGCACCCTGGTTTTCACTTCGCTGGCCGCCGTCTACAGCACGCGCGAACTGGCGCTGCCAACGGAGCAGTTCCGCTGGCTCTGCGACCTCAACTTCCTGGGGGGTGCGCTCTACTGCGCCATCATGATGGCGCTGCTCTGGTATTACCCGCGCCCGCTGGGCCGTTTCCCGCTGGGGCCGGTGCTCATCGGCATCAACTCCCTGTGGTGGCTGTCACAGGAATTGCGCCTGATCGAGGACATGGTGATGGCACGCCGCTCGCTGGTCTTCGCCAACCTCATCGGCACCTTCGTGCTGGCAGGCGTGCAGTGGCGCAGCACACGGCACGACCCGGTGGCCCGTGCCGCCCTGCAGTGGTTCCTGCTGTCCTGGCTGGTCGGCATCAGTCTTTTTTCACTGCTCAACTTCGTGCCCCAGGTCTTCGGCGTGCCCACCGGCGCACTGCAGGGCTACAGCTTCCTGCTCTTCCTGCTGGTCTATGGCGGCCTGGCCTTCGGCATCCTGCGCTTCCGCCTCTTCGACCTGGGTGAATGGTGGTTCCGCATCCTCACCTGGATAGGGGGCGTGCTGCTGCTCCTGCTGCTGGACATGGCCTTCCTGTGGGGACTCAACCTGTCTTCCGCGCTTTCGCTCGGCCTGTCACTGCTGCTCTGCGGCCTGTTCTGGCTGCCTTTCCGCGGCTGGCTCTGGCTGCGCCTGATGGAGCGCCACCGCCCCACCGAGCGCAACCTGTTCAACGACATCCTCGCCGTCACCTTCGCCAGCCACGCCGAGGAACGCCAGACACGCTGGCAGGCGCTGGCACAGCAGCTGTTTGACCCGCTGCAGATACAGGCGCTGGAAAGCTCGCCCACGCAAGTCACACTGGACCGCGATGGCCTCACCCTGACATTGCCGGCACTGGCACCCATTCCCGCGCTGGAACTGGCCTATGCCGGGGCCGGCCGCCGCCTTTTCACGCCGCGCGACGTGGCGCTGGCCACACAGATGCTGGACATGCTGCGCCACGCCAGCGCCAGCCGCGATGCCTACCACCAGGGCGTGCGCGAGGAACGCGGCCGCATTGCCCGCGACCTGCACGACGACATCGGTTCCACCCTGCTCACCGCCCTGCACCACAGCGACCCCGAGCAGAGCAAGGCGGCCATCAGCCAGGGCATGCTGGAAATGCAGACCATCATCCGCGGCCTCGCCGGGCAACGCCTGCCGCTGGGCGACATCCTGGGCGAGCTGCGCCATGAAACCGGGCAGCGCCTGGAACTGACCGGCATCGCCCTGGCATGGCACAGCCCGCCGCCGGAAAACGGGCTGCCGGAACTGGGCTACCAGGTCTACAAGAACTACCTGTCGGTGATGCGCGAGCTGCTGGCCAACATCATCCGCCATGCCGGCGCCACCCGCGTGCAGGTCAGCGTGAGCTACGAACAGGGCCGGCTGGAAAGCGTGATCGAAAACGACGGCCTGGCCTTCAGCGGCGAACGCCCGGCCAACGCACGCGGCCATGGCCAGGCCAACCTCGCCCGGCGCGTGGCCGAGCTGGGCGGCCACCTCGAATACCAGCCACTTGATGGTGGCACCCGTACCCGGCTGGTGATCCCGCTGGAACCGGGGGCCGTGCCATGATGCGCCAGGCCCTGATCGTCGAAGACCGCGCCGATACCCGGGAATGGCTGACCGGCATCCTCTGCCGTGCCCTGCCCGGCATTTCCGTGCGCACCGCCGCCGACCTGCGCACGGCCAGACGGCTCCTGGCCGCGCAAGCCTGGCGGCTGGTGCTGGTGGACCTGGGTCTGCCCGACGGCTCCGGCATAGAGCTCCTCCATGACATCCGGCAGCAGTGCCCCGGTACCGACGCCATCGTCACCACCATCTATGACGACGACGACAACCTCTTTGGCGCCATCACGGCCGGCGCCTGTGGTTACCTGCTGAAAAGCCAGCCGGCCGACATGCTGGTGCAACAGTTGCAGCAGTTCGAGGCTGGCGTGCCGCCGCTCTCGCCCAGCATCGCCCGGCGCATGCTGACCTGGTTCCGCGACCACACACCGGCGCCCACCGCCGCCGGACCGGCGCCAGACATCCAGCTCACCCCCCGTGACGCCGATGTGCTGGCCTGCATAGGCCGTGGCCTGCGCGTGGCGGAAACCGCACAGTACCTCGGCCTCACGGAAAACACCGTGGCCAGCTACATCAAGCAGATCTACCGCAAACTGGGCATCAGCGGCCGTGCCGAAGCCGCATTGGAAGCAGCAAGGCGGGGGCTGGTTTAGGTGAGGAAGTGAAAAGGCAAGGAAGCACCGACGTTCAGGCCGACACCCCGGTTCCGGGGTATCTGAAAACAGGGGGCGATCCCTACACTCGCGCCAGCACACGGCAAATACGAACATCCCATGGCTCCCTCAATCCTCACCTCTCCCGGCTGGCGCTTGCTGCAGGCCGTGTTTGCCATGCTGCTGCTGGCCGCGCTGGTGGTCTGGCTGACCGTGCGCCAGCCCTGGCTGGGGCTGGCGCTGGCCCCCGATGCCGCCGGCCAGGTGCAGGTTCTGGCCCGCCAGGGGCCGGCAGCCGGCCTCAAGCCGCCACTGCGGCTCGTGGCCCTGCAGGCTGAAGGCCGCGAACGCCTGGACCTGCAGGCCGACGATTTCATCGAAGAGCCGGACGTGATGCCCGGCTATGCCGACATCCGCGCCTTCCTTGACCGCCAGGCCCGGCTCAGTACCCTGCTCGACGGCCGCCCGCTGACGTTGTGGCTGGCACCACCGGACGGCCCGCCACAGCCCGTCACCCTCACCCCCGCTCCCCACCGGCCACTGGCCTCGCTGCCGGCAGCGTTCTGGATACAGCTGGCGGCCGGTGCCGGCGGCTTCCTGATCGGTGTCTGGGTGCTGGTACTGCGCAGCCCTGACTGGGGCGCCCGCTGCTTCGCCCTCACCGGTACCGGGCTCATGCTTGCCGCCTTTGCGGCCGCCATCTATTCCGTGCGCGAAATGGCCGTGCCGGCAGGGCTTTTCCGCGCCCTCGGCATCATCAACCATTTCGGCTGCACGCTGTTCGGCGGCGCGCTGATGGCGCTCTTCCTCGTGTTTCCACAGCCCCTGGCAAGGCGGCGCTGGCTGACGTTGATTCCCGCTGTTTTCCTGCCCTGGTTCCTGCTGGACAGCCTGCAGCTCTGGCCCGACCCCGGCCTCGGCATGTATGTGCCCGTGCTCCTTGAAACCTGCGGCATGCTGCTGCTGATCGTCCTGCAATGGCGGGCCAGCCGCGGCTCGCCCCTGCATCGCGCCGCCCTGCGCTGGCTGGGACTTTCCAGCCTGCTCACCGCCGGCCTCTTCTGCGTGGTCTATGCCGTGCCGGTCCTGCTGGG
>JASLCO010000072.1 GCA_030146505.1 Moraxellaceae bacterium | reverse complement strand
GGCCTTGGCCGTGACTTTGCCCTGCAGGTATTCCGCCGGCACATCGAGCTGGGTCAGGCCAGCCTTTTCGATTTCGCGGATATGACGTGCCGTGATACGACGGCCCGTTTCCACAATGATCTTGCCCTTGGCAACGATGTCGAAGAGCGCGGTTTCACCACGCAGACGCTCGGGCACGAGGTCGAGTTGGTAGTCGCCTTCCTTGCCAACGTGCACGGTGTTGGTTTCGAAGAACATGCCCAGCATTTCTTCAGCGCTGTAGCCGAGCGCGCGCAGCAGGATGGTCGCAGCGAGTTTGCGGCGACGGTCGATACGCACGTACACGAGGTCTTTCGGGTCGAACTCGAAGTCCAGCCAGGAACCACGGTAGGGAATGATGCGAGCGTTATAAAGCAGTTTGCCGGAGCTGTGCGTCTTGCCCTTGTCGTGATCGAAGAACACGCCGGGCGAACGGTGCAGCTGCGACACGATGACACGCTCGGTGCCATTGATGACGAAGGTGCCGTTCTCGGTCATGAGCGGAATTTCGCCCATGTAGACTTCCTGCTCGCGGATGTCCTTGATGGCTTTGACGGAGGATTCCTTGTCATAAATCATCAGGCGGATTTTCACGCGCAGCGGCGCGGCGTAAGTTACGCCACGCAGTACGCACTCACGCACATCGAACATGGGTGTGCCGAGGTAGTACTCGACAAACTCGAGCGCGGCATTGCCGGAGTAGCTGACGATGGGGAAGACAGACTTGAAAGCAGCCTGAAGACCGAGGTCCTCGCGCTGTTTGGGCGTCTTGCCGTCCTGCAGGAAGCTCCGGTAGGAGTCGACCTGAATGGCCAGAAGGTACGGAACATCCATGAGCGCCGGCAGCTTGCCGAAATTCTTACGGATGCGTTTCTTCTCAGTGTATGAGTATGCCATCTGGGGTCCTCAGCGTGACTTGGGCCAGTTGATGTGGCGACGGTATGTAAAAACAGCGGCCACAAGTGTCTTGGCTGAAACACCTGTGGCTGCCGCTTTCACGGATCGCATCCTGCCGTTGTCGCGTCCTTTTTGGGTTTCAGGTGCTCATGCACCCTCTGGGTAAAACACCCTCAACGCGGAAAACGGAAAAAGGCCGGTGACTCCTGATGCAGTCACCAGCCATTTTTCAGCTTCCGAGAAGAGAGCTAAGCTCCTGTCGAGCCAAGTATTATTACTTGACGTCTGCAGTTGCGCCAGCTTCTTCCAGCTTCTTCTTGAGCTCGGCAGCTTCTTCCTTGGACACGCCTTCCTTGACGGCCTTGGGAGCAGCTTCCACGAGGTCCTTGGCTTCCTTGAGGCCAAGGCCAGTGGCTTCGCGCACAACCTTGATGACGGCAACCTTGTTGGCGCCAAAACCGGTCAGCACGACGTTGAACTCGGTCTGCTCTTCAGCAGCGGCGGCAGCGCCACCAGCACCGGGAGCAGCAGCCACGGCAACAGCAGCGGCGGAAACGTTGAACTTCTCTTCGAATGCAGAGATCAGCTCAACCAGTTCCAGCACGGACAGTTCAGCTACGGCATTCAGGATATCGTCTTTGGACAGTGCCATTTTCAATTACTCCAGATCTTTATTCAGTGTGGTTCAAGCAGCAATCAGGCAGCAGCCTGGCCTTCGTTCTTGTCCTTGAGCGCCGTCAGCAGACGAGCGAACTTGGAAACCGGGGCCTGCAGCACGGATGCCAGCATGGTGAGAGCCTGTTCGCGGTTCGGCAGCTTGGCCAGCACATCGATTTCCGATCCGCTGAACAGCTTGCCGTCATAGGCACCAGACTTTACTTCCAGCTTGGCATTGTCCTTGGCGAAGTCCTTGAACAGACGGGCAGCAGCGCCCATGTCGTTCTCGTCCATCGACAGGCCAATGATGGTCGGGCCTACCAGCGAATCGCTCAGAATGGCAAAGTTAGTGCCTTCAAAAGCGCGACGTGCCAGCGTGTTACGAACAACACGCAGGTAAACGTTGTTTTCGCGAGCCTTAGCACGCAGTGCAGTAATCTGCCCCACGGTAAGACCACGGTAGTCGGCGACCACAGCGGAGAAAGCGCTAGATGCGGCCTGATTCACCGCGGCGACAATCTCTTTCTTGTCTTCTAGTCTCAGAGTCACTGTGTAACCTCCTCGTTTGATACGGCCGGCCTTGCAGCCAGCCACCCATTTTCGTGATTCCGCACAGAGCGCGCGGAACACACGCGGGGGCACAGTGAAACTGAACCACACCGCGTCTGCGCAGGCTGGTGTTTTAAGTGACGGGCGTTATGCCAACCGCTTGTCACGCCTGTGGTCTTTGACGCCCGATGCATCTTGCGACGCACCGAATCAAAGTCCGATTGCCGCAACGTCTGTCAAACAAACGCCACAGCGAATTTTTTCAATCTGCCTCAGGCAGTGATGGAGCCCAGATCGATCTGCAGGCCAGGACCCATGGTGCTGGACAGCGTGATCTTCTGCAGGTAGACGCCCTTGGAAGTTGCCGGCTTGGCCTTCTTGAGGTCAGCAACCAGCGCATCCACGTTCTGGCGCACAGCATCAGCCGTGAAACCTACCTGGCCGATACCGGCGTGAATGATACCGGCCTTGTCCACGCGGTAACGCGCCTGACCCGCCTTGGCATTCTTCACGGCATTGGCGACATCAGGAGTCACGGTGCCGACTTTCGGGTTAGGCATCAGGCCGCGGGGGCCGAGCACTGTACCCAGCTTGCCAACAACGCGCATGGCGTCCGGCGTAGCGATAACCACGTCGAAATCCAGATTGCCGCCCTGGATGCTCTCGGCGAGATCATCAAAGCCGACGATGTCAGCACCGGCAGCCTTGGCGGCTTCGGCATTGGCGCCCTGGGCGAACACAGCAACGCGCACAGTCTTGCCCGTACCGGCCGGCAACGTTGTAGCGCCACGCACAACCTGATCGGACTTCTTCGGGTCAACGCCGAGATTCACGGCGATGTCGATGGACTCCTTGAACTTGGCAGCCGGCAGCGAATTCAGCAGGGCTACTGCTTCGTCGATGGAGTACAGCTTGCCCGGAACCAGCTTTTCAGCGATGGCTTTTTGACGCTTGGTGAGCTTTGCCATGATTACTTCACTCCTTCCACTTCAAGACCCATGGAGCGTGCAGAACCAGCGATAGTACGCACAGCGGCGTCCATGTCGGCGGCAGTCAGGTCAGGCTTCTTCAGCGTGGCGATTTCTTCCAACTGAGCGCGGGTGACCTTGCCAACCTTCTGGGTGTTCGGGCGGGACGAGCCGCTCTTGAGGCCAGCGGCCTTCTTGAGCAGGTAGGTCGCGGGCGGGGTCTTCATCACGAAGGTGAAG
>JASLCO010000064.1 GCA_030146505.1 Moraxellaceae bacterium | reverse complement strand
GTGCGAATGAATTCGCACATCTCTGTTGGGCATGAGTTCTTGTGTACGAATGAATTCGCACCTACAGGAGAGGCCGCTTCCGATAATAAAAAAACCGGCGTTTGCCGGTTTTCCTGGATTGGTCCTCAATCGCTTGAGCCCTGTTCGCCCTGAGCCTGCTGAAGGGGGCCTGGCCGTGTCAGCCGTTTTTCACCTGCTGCAACGGTTGCTGCAGTCTCCGGCGTATGGCGCCCTCGATCCCGCTGGCGTCGAGACCACAGGCGGCGAGCATTTCCGCCGGTGAAGCGTGTTCGATGAAGGCGTCGGGGATGCCGAGGTTGAGTACGGGCAGCGCAATGTCTTCGCGGGCGAGGAATTCATTCACGGCGGAGCCGGCACCACCCATGATGGCGTGCTCTTCCACGGTGACGATGAGGCTGTGTGTGGCTGCGAGTTCGCGGATGAGGTTTTCATCCAGCGGTTTCACGAAGCGCATGTCGGCGACGGTGGCATTGAGGCTGGCGGCGGCCCTGAGTGCCGGTGCGAGACTGGCACCGAAGGCGAGGATGGCGATTTTCTCGCCCAGGCGCTTTTTCACGCCACGGCCCAGGGGCAGCGCGGTCATTTCCTTTTCAATCACGGCGCCGGTACCGGTTCCGCGCGGATAGCGCACGGCAGCCGGCCCTTTGTACTGGTAGGCCGTGTACAGCATCTGGCGGCATTCGTTTTCATCCGAGGGCGCCATGATGACGATATTGGGCACGGTGCGCATATAGGCGTAGTCATAGGCGCCGGCATGTGTGGGGCCGTCTTCACCGACGAGACCGGCGCGGTCTATGCCGAAAGTCACATCCAGATTCTGCAATGCAATATCGTGCACGAGCTGGTCGTAGGCGCGCTGCAGGAAGGTGGAGTAAATCGCCACCACCGGTTTTACGCCTTCGCAGGCCATGCCGGCGGCGAGCGTCAGTGCATGCTGTTCGGCAATGGCGACATCGTGGTAGCGCTCCGGATATTCCTGCGCGAACTTCACCAGCCCTGAGCCTTCGCACATGGCGGGCGTAATGCCAACGCAACGCGGGTCCGCCGCGGCCATGTCGCAAAGCCAGTCACCGAAGACATCGGAATATTTCGGTTTTTTCGGTGCCGGTGCTGCGGGCTTTTCACGTTCGGCAGCCGGCGCGATTTTCGTGATGGCGTGATAGCCGATGGGGTCGGCTTCCGCGGGTGCAAAACCTTTGCCTTTTGTCGTGTAGACATGCAGCAACTGCGGGCCGGGAGCTTCACGCAGATTGGAAATCGTGGTGACCAGCGTTTCCAGATCGTGACCGTCGATAGGGCCGACATAGTTGAAGCCTATGCTCTCGAAAAGTGCGCCGGGTGAATTCACCAGATGCTTCATGCTTTCTTCGGCGCGGCGCGTGAAATTCAGCGTGGCGGGCATGGCGGAGAGCACGCGCTTGCCGCCTTCGCGCAGGGCGATATAGGTCTTGCTGGCCCAGATGCGCGCAAAATAATTCGACAGTCCGCCGACATTCTTGGAAATCGACATGCCGTTGTCGTTGAGGATGACCAGCATGTCCGTGCCCTGGTGCGCGGCATCGTTCAGCGCTTCAAAGGCCATGCCGGCGGTGAGCGCGCCGTCGCCAATGATGGCGCAGACCTTGCGGTTGCTGCCGCTCATCTTTGCACCCACGGCCATGCCGAGGGCAGCGGAAATCGACGTGGAGGAATGACCGACACCGAAGGTGTCGTATTCGGATTCTTCGCGACGCGGGAAGGCGGCGAGGCCGTCCTTCTGGCGCATGGTCAGCATCTGCTCCTTGCGGCCGGTGAGGATCTTGTGCGGATAAGCCTGATGGCCCACATCCCAGACCAGCCTGTCCTGCGGCGTGTTGTAGCAGTAGTGCAGGGCGATGGTGAGATCGACAACACCGAGGCCTGCGCCGAAATGTCCGCCGGTCTGGCCGGTGCACCAGAGCAGGTATTCACGCACTTCCTTGGCCAGCTCGGGCAGGGCCTCGGGCGGCAGCTCGCGCAGCTTGTCCGGTGTGGGCACCTGGTCCAGCAGCGGCGTGTCGGGGCGGTGGCGGGGAATCTCGGTGAACATCGCGGGCGATCCTGGCGCGGGGATGCAAGTATAAGGGATGCCCTGCGAGCCCGAGAGTGCTTTTCATGATGCGGCCTGGCCATCTGCCCGTAGGAGCGGCTTTAGCCGCGAACAGCGAGTTCTGGATTGGGTGATTGGGGTTTCTGGGGGCGGGGGTTCGCGGCTAAAGCCGCTCCTACAAGGGGCAGCCTGCGGCGCAGCGTGTTTTCGGTGCGATAAGCACCGGAAGCATCATGAAGAAAAGCCTCATGAACTAGTGGTCGCGGTCCACCAGGAAGTCGGCCAGTTCGCGCAGTGGCTCGGCGGCTGCACCGAGTGGCGCAAGGGCGGCCACGGCGTCGTCATGCAGGCGCACGGCCAGCGCCTGTGCCGCCTCCAGCCCGAGCAGGGCGGGATAGGTGGATTTTTGGCGGGCGATGTCGGAGCCGGTGTGCTTGCCGATGCGGATGGTGTCGCCGATCACGTCCAGCACATCGTCGTGCACCTGGAAGGCCAGGCCCAGCTTGTCGGCATAAACATCCAGGGCAGCCAGTTGCGCGGGCATGGCGCCGGCTGCCACGGCGCCCATGGCGACGCTGGCGCGGATCAGGGCGCCGGTCTTGTGGCGATGCACATGTTCCAGTGCGGGCAGGTCCAGTTGCCGGCCTTCGGCCTCGATGTCCAGGGCCTGGCCCACGGCCATGTCCACGGCGGCACGGCTCAGCATGCCTACCTGC
The DNA here is from genome assembly GCA_030146505.1 of Moraxellaceae bacterium. GTDB lineage: Bacteria > Pseudomonadota > Gammaproteobacteria > Pseudomonadales > Moraxellaceae > UBA2031. The sequence continues at coordinate 14,424 of JASLCO010000064.1, read as the reverse complement.
TGGCGTATGCGGGCGGGGTCCAGCGGGCTTTCGTGCAAGGAGAGAAAGGCCAGCGCCTGCAGCGTGTCGCCGGCGAGGAGGGCGGTGCCTTCGTCGAAGGCCTTGTGCGTGGTCGGCTTGCCGCGACGCAGGTCATCGTCGTCCATGCAGGGCAGGTCGTCATGAACCAGCGAATAGCAATGGATGAGTTCGACGGCGAGGGCAGCTGGCTCGGCCAGTGCCGCGCTGGCGCCCAGGGCCTGCGCGGCCCCGTAGGCCAGCGCCGGGCGCACGCGCTTGCCGCCATTGGTGACGGCATAGAGCATGGCGCCGGAAAGACGTGCGGCGGAGGCATTCTGCTGGCCCAGGAAGGCAGACAGCGCCTGTGGCATGCGCGCCTGCGCCATGGCCAGCAGCGGGCAGTTACCGGACAGGGATGTCCCGGGGGACGGTTCAGGCGTCATCGTCGCTGTCGAAATCGCTGTATTCCGCAGAGCCGTTTGCTTTTTCCAGCAGGAGTTGCACTTTCTGTTCGGCTTCGGTCAGGGCCTGCTGGCAGTCCCGGGTGAGACGTATGCCGGTTTCAAAAGACTTGAGGGCGTCTTCCAGGCTGAGCTCGCCGCTTTCCAGCAGATGCACCTGCTGTTCCAGTTCGGCAAGCGCTTTCTCGAAATCGACGGCTTTGGGTTTGCGGGCCATGGCAGGGAGCTGCTTGCGGGGAAAGCGCGAACAGTAGCCCCGGGCGTGCAGGGGGTCAACGGCGCCGGCTGTGCAAAAACAAACGCCGGCAGAGGCCGGCGTTTGTACTGCAGCGCAGTGTTCCGGAATTACTTGGTGGCCGGAGCAGCAGCGTCTTCCTTCTTGGCTTCGTGCTTCTTGACGTGGTGCTTCTTGTGCTTGGCAGGCTTGGGGGCTTCCTGGGTGGCAGCAGCCGGGGCAGCGGGAGCAGCGGCTTCGGCAGCGAAGGTCAGGCCGGTCACGGAAGCGAGAACAACAGCAGCGAGGGTCTGGGTCAGTTTCATGGTGCAACTCCTGTTCGGGTTTTCAGCTGAGAGAGGGGTGAGGCCGTCATGGCGGCGCTACAGGGTCAGATTGCGCCGGGCGGCCTTACCGTCCCGTGGGGAGAAAATTACGTTTTCTTAATGCGTGGCGGTTTGGCGGCTCGACTTTCTTGACGGTGGGCGACAGGGCCATCAGCCGGTCCAATACGCCAATTCTTTTTCAAGGCAGCGTTTCCTCGGCTGGCAAAGGCAGCTCCACCATCACCCGCAAGCCCGGCTGCGCATCTTCCAGCCAGACGCGGCCGCCGTGGTGCAGGGCGATGGCGCGCACCAGTGACAGGCCGAGGCCGTTGCCGGGTGAGCCGCGGTGGCTTTCCAGGCGTACGAAGCGGTCAAACACGCGCTCGCGCTCCGCGACGGGAATGCCGGGGCCGTTGTCGCTGACCCCGAGAAAAAGGCGGTTGCCCTGCCGTTTCAGGGCGAGGGTGATCGTGCTGCCGGCGGGCGAGTACTTGATGGCGTTATCGATGAGGTTCACCAGCATCTGGAAGAGCTGGTCGCGATCGCCGTTGATGGTGGCGTCCACGGCATCCACGACAATTTCCTGACCGGAATCCTCGGCCAGCGCTTCAAACAGTTCGGCGGCATCCTGCACCAGGGCACGCAGGTTGACGGGGCTGTCGGGCGTGCGCGTATCAGCTTCCAGCCGCGCCAGCCGCAGCATGGCCTGGAAGGTGGCCAGGAGCTTGTCGGCTTCGGCAATGGCCGCTTCCACTTCGGCCTGCGCGGCCGGCTCGTGGCTGGCGGCACGCGCGGCTTCCAGCTGCGTTTTCAGGCGCGCCAGCGGCGTGCGCAGGTCGTGGGCGATGGCGTCGGTGGTGTGCGCGATGCCGCCCACCAGATCCTGTATGCGCGCGAACATGGCATTGAGCGTGAGCGCGAGGCGGTCGAAGCTGTCGCCGCTGGCATTGGGCGTGGCACGCACCTGCAGGCGGCCGGTGGCGAATTGCCCGGCCACGGCCAGCGGCCCGGCCAGGGCGCGCGCAATGGCGCGGCTCATGATGAAGGCCAGCGCAAACGCCATCAGCAGCACGATGAACATGCCCATGCCGAGCTCGCGCTTCATGGCGGCTTCAAGGCGTTCGCGCTCCCAGGCGATATGGCCGACCAGGAGGCGGCTGCCATCGCTGAAAAACTCCACCTTGGCCAGCGCCGGCCGCGTTTTTTCTCCGCTCTGCAAATCAAGGTCATGCCAGCCGTCTTTCTGCATCAGCGTGAGGGGCAGCGCCAGGTCGGCCGGCACGCGCTGCACATAATTGCCGATCTGCAAGAGATAAAACGCATCGGGGTCGGCGTCGGCGGCGCGGTCGGAGATGGCACCCTGCAGGCCGCTGATGCCGGAGTCGCTGTGCCAGTCGCGCAAGTCGGACAGGTCGCGGCGCACCACGCGCTGCATGGCATCTTCATTGATGCTGCGCAGCGTGACGTAACCCACGCTGCCCAGCAGCAGGAAGGCGAGCAGGAAGGCGGTGGCGTGGGTCAGGGCCAGGCGCAGGATGGGCGAGCGCCAGCGCGATGCCACCATGGTCAGGCCGACCCCAGCCGGTAGCCGGCGCCGCGCACGGTGTGCAGCAGCGGCGATTCATGGTCGCGGTCGATTTTCTGGCGCAGGCGCGAGATGTGCACGTCTATCACATTGGTCTGCGGGTCGAAGTGATAATCCCACACGGCTTCCAGCAGCATGGTGCGCGTCACCACCTGGTCGGCATGGCGCATGAGGTATTCCAGCAGGCGGAATTCGCGTGGCTGCAGTTCGATGCTTTGTCCGGCGCGCTGCACGGTACGGCGCAGCAGGTCCATTTCCATGTCGGCCACCTGGAGCCGGGTCTGTTCGCGCGGCGCCTGTGCCGGCCGCCGCAACAGCACTTCCAGGCGTGCCTGCAACTCGGCAAAGGCAAACGGTTTCACCAGATAATCGTCGGCGCCCTGGCGCAGCCCTTCCACGCGCTGCTCCACGTCGGCCAGCGAGCTCAGCAGCAAGACCGGCGTGGCGCGGCCGGCAGTGCGCAGCATGCGCAGCACGTCCATGCCATCCAGGCCGGGCAGCATGCGGTCCAGGATGATGGCGTCCACTTCCTCGCCGGTGGCGAGAAAAAGTCCTTCGCGGCCGTCGTGCGTTACCAGTACGGCGTAGCCGGCTTCTTTCAGGCCCTTCTGGATGTAGTCGGCAATCTGGCGATCATCTTCGATAAGCAGTATGCGCACGGCGTGGCTTCCTGGGCGGTCGTCGGGGCGTGCGCCCAGTGTAGCTAGCCGGCCTGTCCGTGGCGCGTTAAGGTTTTGTCATTCCCCGGCGCAGGCCGGGAGCAGCATCAAGGGGAGGAAGCATGCGTTACCGCGACATTCTGGATTCCTTGTGGACGGCCTGGCGGCAGCGGGACAAGGCAGCGGTGTACCGCATCATGTTCGGGCAGGATACGCCGGCCGGCCGCCGCTTCGACATCATCCTGCTGTGGCTGATAGGGGCCAGCGTGCTGGTGGCCTTTGCCGATTCCCTGCTGGCGGCCACGCCGCGCCTGCGCCTTGGCATGGTGGTATTCGAGTGGCTGTTCACCTTCGCCTTCACCGCGGAATACGCCTTGCGCCTGTGGAGTTCGCCACAGCCCTGGCGCTACGCGCGCAGCTTTTTCGGCATTGTCGATCTGCTGTCCACCTTGCCCACCTGGCTGGGGCTTTTCTTTGCCGGCGCCAATTCCCTCCTGGTGATCCGTCTCATCCGCCTGCTGCGGGTGTTCCGCGTGCTCAAGCTGTTTGCCTACTGGAACGAGGCCAATATGCTGATGCACAGCCTCTATGCCTCGCGCCGGAAGATCATTGTCTTCCTGCTCACGATCTTTGTGGCTGCCAATGTTTTCGGTGTGCTGCTTTATGTGGTGGAAGGTCCCGAGCACGGCTTCACCAGCATTCCCCGCGCCGTGTACTGGGCCGTCATCACCATCACCACGGTGGGCTATGGCGACGTGGTGCCGCAAACCGGTTTCGGGCAGGCCATTGCCGCCCTCGTGATGCTGGTGGGCTATTCGGTGATTGCCGTGCCCACCGGCATTTTCACCTCGGAAGTGCTGATGGAAATGCAGCGCCAGCGCAGCGAGCGCGCCTGCCCGCGCTGTACCACTTTCGGTCATGAAAGCGACGCCCGTTTCTGTCGCCATTGCGGCACGGCGCTGCCCGTGGCGGAGCTGGCGCCGGCCGACAAGAACGTGCAGGAACAGGAATGACGGAGCCCGCTGTGCGCGTGTGTTTCAGTGCGCGTGCGTGCGCCGGAAAAATCCCGTGAGTGCCACCAGCAGCAAGACCGCCACCAGCACCGGACCGAAGGGCTGGTCGAATTTCAGCGCCAGCACAAAGGCGATGGCATAGGCGGCCACACCGATCAGGGCGGAAAAAAGCAGGCCGGTTTTCCAGTTGGGTGCCAGCCTGAAAGCCAGCCAGGGCGGCAGGAAAACCAGCGCGAAGGCGCCCATCAGGCCGATGGCGCCGGTGGCCAGTGCCAGCAACAGCGCCGTGGCCAGATCAAAGCCCAGATGCCAGCGCCAGGCCGGCAACTGGTTGGCGGCTTCATGGGCGGGGAAAAAGCGCGCCCGCAACAGTTTCTGGTTCCACCACGGCAGCAGGGCCAGGGTGAGGCCGCTGCCGGCCAGCAGCGCCACGAGCTGGTCGCGGTTGGCAAAATACAGCTGGCCGTCTGACAGCGCATGCGAGAGGGCTTCGCCCAGCGTGGTGTTGGCGGCGATGAGATACAGCGCGGCCCAGCCGCCCAGCATCATCAGCGCGTAGCCACCATTGCCTTCGCGTTTCAGCAGCTGTTTCAGCGCCACGGCGATGACGGCGCCACCGCCACCAGAGAGCAGCAGCGGCAACTGCAGGCTCATGCCCAGCAGGTGACAGGCCGCCGCCACATGGGCCAGGCCGAGCGCGGCGAGCCATTCGTCACGCAGGCGCAGGTAGCAGCCCAGCAGCGGCAAAATGAAAGCCGCCAGCAGGCCGACAAAAAGCGGGATACGGAACAGCGGATCGAAGAGCAGGCTCATGCGCGTGCTCCCGTGGCGGAGTCGCCCGCCGGCATGTCATGCCGGTGCGCCGGCGTGACATCGAGCTGGCGGTCACAGACCTCGTGCATGAAATCCGCATCGTGGCTGATCAGCAGCAGGCCGCGTCCGGCGCGCTTCTCGCGCAGCCACTGCGCCAGCAGTTGCACGCCATCCGGATCAAGATTGTTGGTGGGTTCGTCCAGCAGGACGAGATCGGCGCTGGAGGCGAGGCAGGCCCACACGGCCAGCAACTGGTACTGGCCACCGGAAAGCGTGTCTATGCGTTTTTTCTGCAGGGCCGCGAGGCGCGCCGGCAGGGCTTCATGTTCCGCGTCCATCAGTGCCAGGTATTCACGCACTGAAAGCGGCACCTGTTGCAGGCGCACGGGATGCTGCTGCTGGCAGGCCAGCACGGCGCCCGGCGCCAGCTTCACCTCACCGCTGAAAATCCGCGACTGGCCATAAAAGGATTTCAGCAGGGTAGATTTGCCACAGCCATTGGCACCGACAATGCCCAGCGCCTCACCGGCCGCCAGCGCGAAATTCAAGGGGCCGATGATGGGCGCGGCATAGCCCGTCACGAGCCCGGAAACCTGAAGCAGCATTCTTTTTTATCCTGTAGGGCCCAAGCGCCTGGCCGGCGGAATGCCGGCCGCGTCCTCATTTCTTTCCGGCCGCCAGCGCCTGTACCCACTGGTCGATCATCGCGAGATAGGCGGCACCGTTGCTGCCGGCCGGCGGATCCAGCGGCAGGGCGTAAGCCTGCCAGCCCAATTGGCCGGCGAGCGTGGCAATGCCGGCATTGGACTGGAAGACCGTGTGCAGGATCACGCCCTTGCTGCCCTTGAGACGGTTCACCAGCCCCGCCAGATGCGCCGCCGTGGGCGGCAGGCCGGGCAGGGGTTCGACATAGGCCAGCACCGGAAGGTTCAGGCGCGCCATCAGGTAATCGCCATCCTTGTGGTACATCACGGCGCCCGGTGCACCGGCCACGGCCTGCTGCCACTGTGGCAGACGGGCAGTGACGGCCGCCTTGAAGGCCTGGGCACGCTGGCGGAAGTCGGCCGCATGCGCCGCGTCAAGGCGGGCCAGGCGCTCGGCGAGGGCCAGGCCGGCATCGCTCATGCGGACCGGGTCCATCTGTACATGCGGATTGCCCATGGGGTGCACATCGCCCTTGGCGCGGTCGGCCGCGGCGGCGCCCTGCACGTCGAGCAGGGGCACCTGTGCGTCAATCTCGAAGTAACCGTCCGTGCCCGGCAGGACGCCCGGATTGGCCGAAGACGTGATGGCCAGCGGCAACCAGCCCACTTCCAGCTCGGCACCCATGGCCACCACCAGGCGGGCCGAGCGCAGGGCGCGCATCATGGAAGGCTTCACCTGCAGGGTGTGGGCATCGCGGTCCGGCGCGGCCAGGGTGGTGATGCTGACGGCGTCGCTGCCGATTTCGCGCAGCAGCATTTCCGCCGACGTGGTGGAAGCGACCACGGGAATGGCAGCATGGGCGGTGCTGCCAAGGAAGATCAGAAGGGCGGTGGTGAAGGTTTTCATTTTTTCTCCGGGGATGAAGAGGGGCTCGCCACGGTGCGGTATCGGGTGGGCCGTGATGCCTTTTTTTCTGTAGATCGGACTAAAGCCCGATCTACAAACAAGAGAGCCGATTCACGATTCACTCAGAACTTGTGCGCGCCATGCGTGCCCAGGCTCATGGAGTAGCTGAGGAAATACTGGTTGTATTTCTGCGACGTGTTGCTGGCGTCCGTCACGTCGGCGCGGGCGATCTGGGCGCGCAGGCGGGAGAATTCCGTCAGGTTCCAGGTGAGCACGCCGCTGGCGCGTTTGCTGGCGGAATAATCCGTGCTGCTGCCAGCCTCGCTGAGCGTGCTGCCAAGGCCGGATTCGTCGAAGCGCAGGCCGGCCTGCCAGCGGGGTGCAATGCCATAGACGGCTTGCAGGTAGAAAGCGGTTTCGCGGCTGTCCACGGCGTCGTTCATGGCGACCGTGCCGCCGCTGCCGGCATAAACGGGGGCACCGGCCAGCGAGGCGACGGCGAGGTTTTTCGAACCGCGCAGGATTTCCGCCTGCACTTTCAGATTGCGATGGCCGGCTTCGCCGCCGCCGTCGTATTTGTAGACGGCCTCCAGGCCATAGAGCGTTTCGTCACCGTCCAGCAGGTATTCGTCACCGGTGCTGGCGTCGCCGTAGGCTTCCTGCTGCTGTTGCGCGCGCAGGCCCCACGCGCCGAGTTGCAAGGCGTGGTTGTCGCCGATTTCCGGCGCGACTTTCACATAGGCCGTGAAAAGACGTGGGCCGCTTTTCTCGGCGGGTGGTGCGAGCGCGGAAGCTGGGTCCAGCTCCGCCTGCGAGACGCCGACCACTTCCTGTTTGCCTTGCAGGGCTTCAGCGCCGATCAGGGTGTAGAGCGGCAGGTCCGGCAGCCACTCCACGCGCAGGCCGGTGTCGGCCACACCCTCGCCGCCGAGCAGCGCGTCGTAGGCGAGGTTCTGGTCGGCAAAATCCCAGGTATGCGGATGCTGGCTGTTGAGATAGCCGATATTACTTTTCATCTTGCCGGCGCGGACCTTGAGGCCGTAAGGCAGGCGGCGCGTTTCAAACCAGGCTTCCTCGACCTCCGCCTCGCCATCATCCAGCACGATATTGGCCATGGCATCGAAGTTGGGGTCCACGGTAGCGGATAGCACCAGTTCGGTTTCGTCGAGGTTGAAGCCCTGGTCTTTGTCGGAGCCGGCCGCGACGGTGCCCGCATTGTTCAGGCCGGCGGGAGCCTGCAGCCGGCCCTTGGCCGAATCAGCGTAATAGTTGCCGGAAAGGATGAGGGAGATGGCCGGATTGAAAGCATTGCCGGCACTCACGGCCTGGCTGCTGTCTTCTGCCGCCAGGGCCGGCAGACCGGGTAGGGCGCAGAGGGCGGCGCAGAGCGAAGCAAGTGGAAAGGGCAGGGTGGCGCGCATGGAAAGTCCTCGGGGCGTCGTCAGGGTGGGGTGATGATAATGTTATAGTGTAACAATTCAAGCCCGGCGCCTGGGTTTTTTGCCCTGGCGTCCCCACTTCTCTGACCAGCCTTGCCTGGTTTTTCTCCCTGATTTTCCCCGGAGCCGGATTTACCGATGACAGACCTGAAAAAACTCGAGGCCCTGCGACAGGAGTGCCGTGCCCTCGTCCGCAAGCGCGCGCTGGTGTCAGCCGGTGCTGCCGTGGTGCCCGTGCCCTTCATGGACGTGATGGTGGATGCCGGCATCCTCATGCAACTGATCCCGGAGATCAGCCGGCGTTTCGGCCTGCAACCGGAACACATCGAGCAGATGGACCCGCAGCGGCGGGAAAAGGTGTGGGCGCAGGTCCGCGAGCGAGGCAGCCAGCTCATCGGCATCGTGCTGACGCGGGCCATCGTGCGCAAAAGCTTCATGGATTTTGCCGGCCGCATTGCGGCGCGCCAGATCACGAAATTCATCCCGCTGGGCGGACAGCTGGTGGCAGCGGGCCTGGGCTATTTCGTCATGCGCCGCATGGCCTACAAGCATATTGATGACTGTTTTGCGGTGGCGAAGGCGATGGAGTGAGGCCGGCAGGCCGTTCTTGCATGGTCAGGCAGGCGCTCAGGGCAGGACTTCAAAAACGTTTCTTTCTTCCACGGGCTCGACGTGAATCTGTATGTCACTGTCGGCACAGTCCGCGCGCAGGGCATCTTCCAGTACATCGCAGAGCGCGTGGGATTTCTGTACCGGCCACAGGCCCGGCACCAGCAGGTTGAATTCGATGAAGCGGCGCGTGCCGGCCTGGCGTGTGCGCAGGCCGGTGCTGGCGGTTTCGGGCGGCAGCGTGCGACGTATGGCGGCTTCTATGCGGGCGAGGTCGGTGGCGGGCAGTTGCATGTCCATGAGGCCATCCACCGAACGCCGCATGAGATCAAAAGCGGTGCGCAGGATATTGAGTGCCACCAGCAGGGCCACCAGCGGGTCCAGCCAGGGCGCCTGCGGGAAGATGAAGAGCAGCGCCAGGCCCAGCACCACGCCGACCGAAGTCCATACATCCGTCAGCAAATGACGCGCATCCGCTTCCACGGCCAGGCTTTTTTCCGCATGCGCCACATGCAGCAGCCACCAGGCAGCCGCGGCATTCACGCCGGTGGCAGCCAGCGCCAGCAACAGTCCGGTGTCCAGTTGCCGCGGCGCGGCGGCATGCAGCAGGCCCTGCACCGCTTGCCAGCCGATGGCGAGCGCGGCCAGCAGGATCATCATGCCTTCGGCGCCGCTGGCAAAATATTCCGCTTTCTCGTGGCCGAAGGGGTGGTTGTCATCCGCCGGTTGCGCCGCCAGCCCGAGCAGGATGAAACCGATCACGGCGGCGGCCAGATTGACCAGCGATTCCACGGCATCCGAGAAAAGCCCGACCGAGCCGGTCAGGCTCCAGGCGCCGAATTTCAGCGCCATGGTGGTGAGCGCCGCCGCCATGGAGAGCAGCATGGCGCGTTGCACGCGGGTGCGCGGGATCAGCAGTTCACGCATTTTTTCCGGAATCCTTGAAAAGGGAGTGGCATGGCGGGCGGCCTGATTTTCCTTTTGGGCCCTCTCGCCCGGGGACTGCAAGTTTTGCATGTCTCAGGCAGTGCAAGGCGATGCTTTGCGAAAGCCGGCCTTGCCCTACGGGGCGAGCGTCACAAGGTTGTGCCTTGTTTTTTCCGGGAGCGGTTTGCAAAGAAAACGGCCCCGCGAGGCGGGGCCGTGATGCCGGCAGGTCAGATCGGTTTGGAGCCGTAATTGCTGACCGGTTTCTGCGGCGGGTCGGCGGTCACATCGGGCGGTATTTCCTGCACCTTGCCGCCCCTGGCCAGGAAGCGTTCCATTTCTTCTTCCAGCTGGCGACGCAGGGCTTCCTTGCTGGAAACCGTCAGCGATTCGGCGGTGTCGATATCGGTGCGGGCAGCGGCCGCTGCTTCACTGCCGCTTTCAGCGGCGGCGGCAGGCTCGTCGCCCTCGGCTTCGGTCTCGTCGTCTTCCTCGTCGTTGTCGACAGGGTCGGCGGTTTCATCAATTTCGTCGTAATCATCGTTGGCCATGACAGCACCCCTCGGCAAAGACATCTGGCTGCGCAGGCCACCTGTATAGATCAGGCCGGCGCATTTGTCAGGGGGCATTTTCAGGGCTTGTCGCCACCATTTCCAGCCTTGAGAAAAGCCGGAGGGCTGTGCTAGCAGGCGGGCATTTGTGGCTGTTTTTCAGGCATTTGCCCCATGCCGGTGCGGTTTCAAGAAATATCAATCAGATAGAAATGAATGCCGTGGATTTTCGTGAAGCAGCGGGCGGTGTGTTGCCTTTCCTTCACGATTTTCCCGTGGCGCCGGCGGCGATGAAGTGACGGATATTCTCGACCGTTGCGTCCAGCAGGCGCTGGCGCGCGGCACGGCTGACCCAGGCGCAGTGCGGTGTGATGAGCAGGTTGGGAATGTCATCGGCCAGCAACGGATGATCCGGAGGTGGCGGTTCCACCGACAGCACGTCCAGTCCGGCTCCGCCGAGCCGGCCTGTGCGCAGGGCGGCGGCAAGTGCCGGCTCGTCCACCAGGCCGCCGCGCGCGGTGTTGATGAGCAGGGCGCCGGGTTTCATCTGCGCCAGCGTGCCGGCATTGATGATTTTTTCCGTGCGTGGCGTGAGCAGGCCGTGCAGGCTGATGACATCGGCGCGTGCCAGCACTTCCCGCAGCGGCGTGCGGCCGGGCTGCGGGCCACCCTCACCTTCCGCGACCAGCACCTGCATGCCGAAGGCCGCGGCGAGTTGCGCCACGGCGCGTCCGAGCTCGCCGTAGCCGATGATGCCCAGCACGCTGCCGGCAAGATCGCGCACGGGGTAATCACTGAGGCAGAAAGAAGGGCTTTGCGACCAGCGTCCGTTGACGGCGTCGCGGCTGTAGTCGGCAATGCGGTTGCTGAGCGAGAGCAGCAGTGCAAAGGTGTGCTGCGCCACGGCTTGGGTGCCATAGGCCGTGACATTGGCAACACGGATGCCGCGTGCCGCGGCGGCAGCCTTGTCGACGTTGTTGGTGCCGGTGGCGGTGACGGCGATGAGTTTCAACGGCGGGCAGGCGGCCATCACGTCGGCGTCTATCACCACCTTGTTGCTGATCGCGATGGTGGCGCCTTGCAGGCGGGCGCTGGTGTCGGCGGCGCTGGTGCTTTCGTGCAGCACGAGTTCCAGCGGCAGGGCGCGCAGGCCGGAGAGATCGAGGTCGGCCGGGTCCAGGCTGGCGTAATCAAGAAAGACGGCACGGGCGTTCATTGGCATTTCTCGGCAATGGCAGCAGCAATCTGCTGGTCGTATTCCTCTCTTTGCTTGTCGTCCAGGTAGCGGTGCGAGCCGTCCTCATTGTCGCCGCCGGTATAGAAAATACGGCGGCCGGCAATATTGCTCTGGTGCTGGCGCAGCTTGTTGCATTCGGCCTCGCGGTTCTGCTGCTGCCGCTGCGCCGTTTCCCGCTCCCGTTCTTTTTGTTCCGCTTCCTGCTTCATCACCTGCAACAGGCGTTGCTGGCGATCCGGTGCGGCCGCAGGCGTGCTTTCCTCGCTGCCCGTCCCGGCCTGGTGGCCGGAGAGGCGCTGCGCTTGCGGTTGCAGGGTATTGACCTGGCCGGCGCTGTTGCCCGGCTTCCGGTCACTGAAATGCACGCGGCCGTTTTCGTCCTTCCATTGATAGAGTTCGGCAAAGGCGGGAGCGGCAAGCAGTAGCGGGAAAAGCGCGGCGGCAAGGCGTTTCATGATGGACTCCGGAAAAGGACGGGGCCGGACAACACCAAAAGGATGTGGGGAGGGTGGCTGATTTTTCTGGGGGGCGCCAAAAAAGATTTGGCTACTGCTGAGGTTCCTGATCTCTGTCGCCCCGATTTGCGCCGTGGTGACAGGCTTTTGGGGGCTGGGCGGGTTCCTCTCCCAAAAAAACAGGCGGCCATGGCCGCCTGTTTGCTGCATCGTTACTGCAGGGTTTCCGCTTCCGGCTGCTCGGCGCGCTTGCGCTGCGCTTCGGCAAACACGGCGTCGAAATTCACGGGCGCCAGCAGCATCTGCGGGAAGCTGCCACGGGTGACGACATCGGAGACGGTTTCGCGCGCATAGGGGAAGAGCAGGTTGGGGCAGTAGGCACCCAGCAACTGGCCGATCTGGGCCTCGGGCACGCCGTCGATGAGGAAGATGCCGGCCTGTTTCACTTCCACGAGGAAGGCGGTGGCGTTGTCGTTCTTCACGGTGACGGTCAGCGACAGCACCACTTCATAATTCTTGCCGTCTTCCAGGCGGCTGGCGGCCGTGGACAGTTCCACATTCACTTCCGGCTGCCAGGCGGCGAGGAAGGTCTTGGGAGCGTTGGGAGCTTCGAAGGAAAGGTCCTTCACATAAATGCGCTGCAGCGCGAACTGGCCCTGGGCCTGTTGTTGTTCTGACATGGTGCAATCCTTGGGGAGTCGGTGACGGACGGCTGGCAGCACCCCATGCTGCCGGCCATTCAGGAAAAATGTTCAGGCGGCGAGCTTGCCATCCAGTTTGCCAGCGCGCTCGAGTGCATAGAGTTCGTCGCAACCGCCGATGAATTCGTCATTGATGAAAATCTGCGGCACGGTGCGCATGCGCGTGCGTTCCACCAGCGCCATGCGTGCTTCGTTGTCACGACTCAGGTCGATTTCCTCGAAGGCGACCCCCTTCTGCTTGAGCAACTGCTTGGCGCGCACGCAATAGGGGCAGACCTGGGTGGTGTAAACGACAACGTTTGCCATGGCGACCTCTTCATTCAGGACACGTCATTCCGCTGGTGCGGGAATGACGGCATTACTTCTTCTTCACCAGCGGCAGCGACTGGCCTTTCCAGTTGCTGATGCCGCCTTCGAGCTTGTAGACCTGGGTAAGGCCGGCGGCCTTCAGCTTCTGGCCAACGGAGCCGGCGACCTGGCCCAGATTGCAGACAATGACAATGGGGCGTGCCAGGTCCTTTTTCAATCCGGCCAGGTTTTCGTCGATGCGGCTGACCGGGATGTTCTCGCTGCCGCTGATGTGGCCGGCCTTGAATTCGGCCGCGTCGCGCACGTCGATGACGCGCGCATTCTGCTGGTTGACCAGTGAGGTGAGACCCTGCGGGCTGATGCTCTTGCCGCCGCGGGCGAACTCATTGATGAGGAAGGCCACGGCCACGGCCGCGAAGGCGCCGGCCAGCAGGTAATGGTGCTGCAGGAATTCGAAAAAGCGTTCCATGAAAGGGGGCTACGGTTGGCAAAACGGGCCGGCAGTATACCTGCTATGACGCTCCCGGTGCTGCTGCACCGCGAAACCTGGTGAAGAGGGCCGGCGCTGCTGACACGGGTTTTTTCTGGTCTTGCAGGAACAACTCAGGGGCGTTCCAGCCCGGCGCGCAAAGCCTGGAAACGCTCGAAGCGGGCGCCGGCGATGCGGCCTTCGACCACGGCGGCCTTGAGGGCGCAGCCCGGCTCCTCGCGATGGGCGCAGTTGCGGAAGCGGCAATGGCCGAGAAAGGGCTGGAATTCCACATAGCCGGCCAGCAGTTGGGTTTCGTCCACATGCCAGAGGCCGAACTCGCGTATGCCGGGCGAATCAATGAGCTGGCCGCCGCCGGGCAGATGGAAGAGGCGGGCGGTGGTGGTGGTGTGCTGGCCGAGGCGGGAGTTGTCGGAGATGGCGGCCACGCGTTGCGCGGCATCGGGCAGCAGCACGTTCACCAGCGAGGACTTGCCGACGCCGGACTGCCCCACCAGCACCACGGTCTGCGGCCCGATCAGGGCCTGCATGTCGTCCAGCTGGCCGGCGCTGGCACTGACGCGGCGCGTGGCATAGCCGATGGCCTCGTACTGGGCGAGCAGGGCCTCCATGGCGGTCCTGCTTCTTTCATCCAGCAGGTCGGCTTTGTTGAGCAGGATGACGGGCTTGATGCCGGTGAGCTCGCAGGCCACGAGATAACGGTCCACCAGCAGGGCCGAGGGCTCGGGCCAGGGCGCGATCACCAGCAGGATGAGATCGATATTGGAGGCCACCGGCTTCAGCTTGCCGTAAGGATCGGGCCGTACCAGCAGCGTGTGGCGCGGCAGCAGGGCGGTGACCACGCCGATGCCTTCGCCTTGTCCGTCCGCCGCGGCCGGCGGCTGCCAGATGACGCGGTCGCCTGTCACCAGGTGTTCCAGGTTGGCGCGCATATGGCAGCGGAAAACCCGGCCACTGTCTTCGCCCTGCTGCGCTTCCACGTCGATCTGCGTGCCGTAATGCGCAATCACCAGGCCTTCCTGTTCCGTGCCCAGCGTGCCGCTGTCGAGCAGGGCGTCGGCGGCTGCGCCGCGCCGCGCGGCGC
>JASLCO010000032.1 GCA_030146505.1 Moraxellaceae bacterium | reverse complement strand
CCACGAATTCCTCGCCGCCATAGCGTGCCGCCACGTCACCCGGACGCCAGGCCGCTTCTGCCAGCGTCCTGCCTATGGCTGCCAGGCAGCTGTCGCCGGCGGAATGGCCGTAGGTGTCGTTGTAGAGCTTGAAATGATCCACGTCGATGAAGAGCGCCGCCATGGGCTGCTGCTCACGGCGCAGGCGCTCCCATTCGCGCACCAGCAGCACATCGAAATAGCGGCGGTTGGCCAGGCCGGACAGGGCATCCTGGTGCGCCATCTGCTCCAGCACCTGGTTCAGGCGCTCACGCTCGCGGGCCTCGTGCTCCAGCAGGATGCCCTGCAGGAAGCTGATACGTTCCTGCCGCTCCTGGAAAGCGCCCACGAAAAGCGTCACATAGAGACTGCCGAGGCAGAACCAGCTCATCAGCGGCCAGTTCGGCAACCGCCCCCAACCCAGCCAGCCACAGAGCACCGCCAGCCCGATGGACAAGTGCCCGGTCAGCGCTGCCAGCCAGAGCGGCAGGCGCAGGGCGATCACCTGGATGGTGATGATGAGCATGGTCACATAGCTCACCGCCTGCGCCAGCGGCACATGCTGCAGGACGATGGTGCCGAGTAGGGCCAGGGCCAGGTTGAGCGTGCCGAAAACCAGCAGCACGCCGCCGTAGTGCTGCCTCATCCAGTGCCACTGGAAAGACAGGATGGCCGAGGCAATCACCACGAACTCCAGTGCAATGCCCACCCACCAGATGCGGAAATCATTGCCCACGCCGGCCTCGCCGAAATTGTTCCAGCCCAGCAGGCCTACCAGTACCACCATGAGCAGGAGCAAGGGACCGCCAAGGCGGACCAGATGGGCAAAGTCCTCGCGTCGCCGCTGGGCAAACAGGGCCGCCGTCGGACCTGGCAGCGGGCACCAGAAGGGCGGCCGGGCCACCAGGCCGCGCAGGCTGGCAATTTCAGGGGCGCTGAACTTGAAACCGGATTGGAAAGACATGCCAAAGTCTTGAATAGTGACAGGAAAAGATGACCCACTGGCCACTATGACATCCGCCGGCCCCGGCCAAAACCTTGCGCCGACGAAAGAGCCTGCCTGCTGTACAATCCGCAGCCAATCCCCTCTCGATGCTGCAAATCCGAGCAAGCCTGATGTCTGCCAGCCCTTCCCGCACCATGCCCGCCGCCCCGGCGCTCTTCAGCCACGAGAAATTCTGGGCGGAGTGTCTGGGTCCTGCGCCTTTCCTGCCCATGTCACGCGAGGAAATGGACCAGCTCGGCTGGGATGTCTGCGATGTCATCGTGGTGACGGGCGACGCCTATGTCGACCACCCCAGCTTCGGCATGGCCATCATCGGCCGCCTGCTGGAAGCCCAGGGCTATCGCGTCGGCATCATTGCCCAGCCCGACTGGCAGTCGGCCGAGCCCTTCAAGGTGCTGGGCAAGCCACGCCTGTTCTGGGGCATCACTGCCGGCAATATGGACTCCATGATCAACCGCTACACCGCGGACCGGAAAATCCGTTCGGACGACGCCTACTCGCCCAATGACGAAGGCGGCCGTCGCCCTGATCGCGCCAGCGTGGTGTACGCCCAGCGTGCGCGTGAAGCCTATCCGGATGTACCACTGATATTGGGCGGCATTGAAGGTTCGCTGCGCCGTATCGCTCATTACGATTACTGGCAGGACAAAGTCCGCCGCTCCATCCTGCTCGACGCCAAGGCCGATCTCCTGCTTTACGGCAATGCCGAGCGCGCCATTGTCGAAGTGGCGCATCGCCTTAACCGTGGTGAAAACATCCAGGACATCACCGATCTGCGCGGCACGGCCTTCATGCGTCGCGACACACCGGAAGGCATGTTCGAAATTGATTCCACGCAAGTCGATGCGCCCGGCCGCATCGACCAGATGATCAACCCCTATATCAACACCGCCGATCCTTCCGCCTGCGAAGTGGAAAAGCAGAAAGCGGAAAGTGCCGACCCGATAAATCTCGCCAGCGATGGCGCGCAAGTGGTTTCGCTGCGCTTGAGCAATGCCATGAAGAACCGCATGCCGCCGCGCGAGAAAACCGTGATCCGGCTGCCGTCATTCGAGCGCGTGAAAGAAGATCCCGTGCGCTATGCCCACGCCAACCGCGTGCTGCATCTGGAAACCAATCCCGGCAATGCGCGTGCCCTGGTGCAGCGCCATGGCGATCGTGATGTCTGGCTGAATCCGCCACCGATCCCGCTGTCCACGGAAGAAATGGATTACGTTTTCGACCTGCCCTATGCCCGTGTACCGCACCCGGCTTATGGCGGCGCCCGTATTCCCGCGCACGAGATGATCCGTTTTTCCGTGAACATCATGCGCGGCTGCTTTGGCGGCTGTACCTTCTGCTCCATCACCGAGCATGAAGGCCGCATCATCCAGAACCGCTCGCATGAATCGATTCTGGGCGAAATCGAAAAGATGAAGGAAACGCCGGGCTTTACCGGCGTGGTTTCCGATCTGGGCGGTCCCACCGCCAATATGTACCGCATTGCCTGCAAGTCGCCGGAAATCGAAGCGGCCTGCCGCAAACCGTCCTGCGTTTATCCCGGCATCTGCGACAACCTCAATACCGATCACTCCTCGCTGATCGACCTGTATCGCAAGGCGCGCAAGATTCCCGGCGTGAAGAAAATCCTGATCGGCTCCGGCCTGCGCTACGACCTCGCCGTGCGCTCGCCGGAATATGTGAAAGAACTGGTGACACATCATGTCGGCGGCTATCTCAAGATTGCGCCCGAACATACCGAGACCGGCCCGCTCTCCAAGATGATGAAGCCGGGCATAGGTGCTTACGACGAATTCAAATCCATGTTCGAGCGCTTCTC
>JASLCO010000016.1 GCA_030146505.1 Moraxellaceae bacterium | reverse complement strand
CGAAAACTCAAGCGAAAAAAGCGGATCTACGTGTCAAGGCCAAGGTAGTGATACTCGCGGCCGGTGCCGTGCAAACGCCGCTGCTGCTGCAGAAGTCAGAGCTGGCCAATTCCTCCGGCCAGGTCGGCAAGAATTTCGCCTGCCATCCTTCACTGATGGTGGTGGCGGAATATGCGGATGATGTTCATCCCTGGCGCGGCGCCATGCTCGGCGTCTATGTGGACGAGTGGGCGCATCCGGATAAAGGTGGCTTCATTCTGGAAGCGGGCGGGGCAGGGCCGGTGGAGCTTTCTGCCGTGGCCAATCCCGGTCTCGGCCAGTCTTTCATGGACTATATGCTGAATGCGAAAAAACTGGCCGGCATGGTCACGCTGATTCACGACCACAATGTCGGTGAAATCAGCTGGGACAAAGACGCCAAGAAAATTGCCTACAGCCTTTCCGATCAGGATTTCCCGGCCATGAAGGCTTCCATCAAGGCGGCGGCCAAAGTGCATTTCGCTGCCGGTGCGAAAAAGGTGTATGTGCCCACGGTGCAGCAGCGCGTGATTGAGAAAGAAGCGGATATCGACAGCGTGGTGGACGGCATTGCCAACGAGGCCATGACCTTCCGCATGGTCTCCTACCATCCGCAGGGCACTTGCCGTATGGGTGCAGACTCCAGGACCACGGTGGTGAATCCGCAGGGCGAAACGCATGATGTGAAGAATCTTTTCATCACCGATGCCAGCCTTTTTCCCACTTCCATCATTGTCAATCCGCAGGTCACCGTGTACACCCTGGCCAGCTATATCAGCGATCAGCTGATAAAGAATGCTGAAAAATATTTTGCCTGAACAGGCAGAAATGCTTGGAGGCCGGCATTAGCCGGCCTTTTTTATGGAATTTATTTGCTAACTCCCGGGCTTGGTTCTTTGTAAGTGCCGCCTCTGAGACGCGGGCCCAAGGCAATCAGCTGTCGCCTCGCCACGAATGGGGCGACATTTATCGGAAGAAGTCATGCCCTTTGCTGTACATCCTTAACACAGGCCCACGCCAAACATACCGGGCCAGTACACAGCGGCCTGTGCCTGATCCCTAGAGTAAGAGGTGAATTTACGGGGCCATGAGGGCCGTCACTGAAAGAAGGAGTAAGCAAATGTTGAAGAAAACAGTCATTGCAGTTGTAGTCGCCGGCACCTTCGCTTTTTCACCGTGGGCATTTTCACAGACAGCAGGCCGTGGTGCCGGTTTGTCCCTGGGCGGAAATATCGGTGTAGGCAGTGGAGGTCTCGGCTTGGGCAGCAATACGGGGCTGGCTGCAGGTAATGGAGCGGGTTTCAATGCCGGCACGGGACTGAATATTACGCCGGGCAGCAACGGCAGCATCAACAGTTCGTTCAACAGCGGCATCAACGGCAATCTTCCCGGCCATAGCGGTGGTGCGGCGGGATCGGCCGGTTTCGGTGCTGACACCAGCCTAGGCCGTGAAGGTTTTTCCGGTGCACTGAACAGCAATGCTGCTGTCAGTGGTAGTGGCCGGAATGATGGCGTTTCTGTTGATTCAGGCGGCTCCCTGCAGGGAGGTTTTGATCGTAGTGGCGCAAGTGCGAGCGGTAGCGCCGGTCTGAGCGGCAGTAGCAGCCTGCAGCGCCGCAATGCGGGAAATGACAGCACGGGCCATGGCAACGTGAATGGTAGCTCGCAGAGTGGCTCTTTCAATGGTGAGGCCAGTGGAGATCTGAATGGTGGCCTGGACGCCGATCGCAATGGCCTGTCAGGCGGAGCCAATGCCGGCAGCGATTTCAATGCTCGCAGTCGCAATGGTGGTTTTTCCGGAGGCTCTGGCAATTCGCTGGAGGCTGGCGCTAACCGTAACGGAGTCCCGGGCGATACCCATGTCCGTGGCAGCGGCAATACCGCGTATTCTCCGCGTGACGGCAGCCTCCACAGCCGGACCGGCCCTGACAGCGGAGAAAGAGCTATCGGTGGCCAGGCCGCCCGCACGGGCATGGGGACTGGCGCCCCCGGAGTTGGTCTTGATATGAGCAAACCCTGATAGGGTGACAAGACACTGCCAGAAAGCCGCCTCCGGGCGGCTTTCTGCATTTGGAACGGCAATTCGCCGTGCATGGCACCAGCCATGCTGCCGTATCCGGTGATGACATGGCTGTCGACGCCGTTCAAGGCAATGTCGATAATGCAGCCATCGTGCACCTGTCGATGTCTGGAAGGGTGTCATTCACGTTTTTTAAAAGGATTTTGCCGGAAGTTTTCATGATTGCCTCATTCCTGCCTGCGCCTCTCGTGGGTCTGCTTACCCTGTTTTCCTTCTCGGCCATGCTCGTCTTCTGGTTCCTGCTCATGCTGCCGGGCGTGCTGTTGCGTTGCGTGCCTGTTTATCGTGTGCAGCGCCTGGCCTCGCGTTATTGCGTATGGATTGCGCGCAACTGGGTGGGCAGCAATGTGCTCATGCTGCGCTTGCTGCATCCCGTGCGCTGGCAGATCGTGATGGAGGGCGACATGCATCCTGCCAAAAGCTATCTGCTCATCAGCAATCACCAGTCCTGGGCGGATATCCTGGTGATCTTTGATGTCTTCCACTGCCGCACGCCCTTTGCACGTTTCTTCCTCAAGCGTGACCTGCTCTATGTGCCCATCGTGGGCGTGGTGTGCTGGGCCATGGATTTTCCCTTCATGACGCGCTCGGCGGGGCGTGCCGACCTGGAAACCACGCGGCGTGCCTGCGAGCTCTACCGGGAAGCGCCGGTGACCGTGGTGAATTTCCTTGAAGGTACGCGGTTCACGGAAACCAAGCGTGCCGCCACGCAATCGCCTTACCGGCGCCTGCTGCGCCCCAAGACCGGCGGACTGGCCTATACGCTGAATGCCATGGGCGACCAGTTTGCCGGCATTGTCGATGTGACGATTGATTACACTCCCGTGCCGCAAGCCCTGGCCTGGAGCTGGCTCAGCGGCCAGCAGGCGGATTTGCAGTTGCATGTGCGCGTGTTGCCTGTGCCGCAGGAATTGCTGGAGGGCGATTATGCCCGTGATGCGGCCCACCGCGAGGCGGTGCAGGCGTGGCTGGGCAGGGTATGGGAAGAAAAGGACCGGCGCCTGCAACAAGGCCTGCAAGGCCCGGCGGATACGCTGGGTTATCAGGACGGTCTGCTCTGAATGAAAAACGCCGGCATATGCCGGCGTTTTTTTGGGATACATATCCTTGATTCCCTGAACATCTTGTCATCCCAGGGTAAGTGGGAATCTTGTTTAAAGCATTGCTGGACCGCCTGAAATTCCCGCTTATCAAGGGAATGGCGAGGCTATAGCCCTCCCGGAAAAACTCATGACTTGTCTGGTGTGCATCGCCTGGCGTCAGCCATGGGCCAGGACGCGGCGTGTCACCACATTGAGTACGACGACGGAAACCGTGATGAGGGCGGCACCGGCCCAGGCCAGGCTTTGCCAGTTCTCGTAAGGACTCATGGCGAACTGGAAGATGACCACGGGTAGGTTGGCCATGGGCTGATTGAGGTTGAAAGAGCTGAACTGGTTGTTGAGCGCCGTGAACAGCAGGGGAGCGGTTTCACCGCTGATGCGTGCCACCGACAGCAGGATGCCGGTGATGATGCCGTTCCTCGCTGCTACCAGCGTTACCGTGGTCACGGTCTTGCGCCGGCTGGCGCCCAGGGCGTAGGCGGCTTCGCGCAGATTGTCCGGCACCAGCAACAGCATGTTTTCCGTGGTCCGGATGATGATGGGCAGTGCCACGATGGCGAGCGCCACGGCACCGGCCCAGGCGGAAAAGTGCCGCATGGGAATCACCAGCACCAGGTAGATGAAAAGGCCGATGACGATGGAGGGCGCCGACAGCAGGATGTCGTTCACGAAGCGCACCACCACGGCCAGCTTTTCCTTGCGCCCGAATTCGGCCAGGTAGATGCCTGCAATGATGCCGATGGGGGCCACCATGAGTGTTGCCAGTCCGACCATGATGAGGCTGCCGGTAATGGCATTGAGCAGGCCACCGCTGCCGTCGGGCGGTGGTGTCATTTCGGTGAGCAGCGCGGCATTGAATGAGCCCATGCCGTGCTTGACCACGGTGAACAGTATCCAGCAGGGCAGGATGACGCCGATGGCCGCCGCGCACCAGGCAAAGGCCTGGGCAGCGGCATTGCTGATTTTCCGGCGCAGCAGATGGCGTGCGTTCATTTGCCGGCTCCCGCTGCGCTGCGCATGATCATGAGGCGGGCGACAGCCAGCACGAAGAAGGTGATGACAAAGAGCATCAGCCCCAGTGCGATCAGCGCCGCGGAATGTTGCGGATCGGAGGCTTCCGCAAATTCGTTGGCAATGAGCGAGGCAATGCTGTTGCCGGGCTCGAACAGCGCTTTGCTGATGTTGTTGGTATTGCCGATCATGAAGGTGACCGCCATGGTTTCGCCCAGTGCGCGGCCAAGCCCCAGCAGGATGCTGCCCAGTAGCGCGGTGCGGGTATACGGCAGCACCACGTCACGCATGACTTCCCAGCGGGTGGCGCCTATGCCGTAGGCGCCTTCTTTCAGCGCCATCGGCACGACAGAAAAGATTTCCACCATGACCGAGGTGATGAAGGGCGTCACCATGATGGCGAGGATGATGCCGGCCGGCAGCAGACCGATGCCGATGGGAGGGCCCTGGAATATGTCCTGCAGCAGCCAGACATGACGGAATGTCTTTTCCAGCAGCGGCTGCACATGGTCAGCCAGCAAGGGCGCAAAAATGAAAAGCCCCCACATGCCATAAATGATGCTGGGAATGCCGGCCAGCAGTTCGATCAGCGAGCCTATGGGCGCGCGCAGGCGGCGCGGACAGAGGTCGGTGAGGAAAAAGGCGATGCTGAAGCTGACGGGAACGGCCAGCAGCAGGGCAATGCCGGCGGTGACCAGTGTGCCGTAGATGGCGGGAAGGGCGCCGAAGTGATGGCCGATGGGGTCCCACTCGCGGCTGAAAATGAAATGCCATCCCTGTTCCTGGAAAACCGGCATGGCACCGGCGGCGAGCTTGAGCGTGATGGCACCCAGCACGATGAGGACCAGGATGGCGATGGTCTTGGTGAAACGGGGAAAGAAGGCGTCCATGCGGCGACGCAGGCTGTTGGCAGGAGCTGCACTTTCGGTCATGGGAAGACTGGGCATCGGAACACCGTTGTGGATGGAAAGGACTGGAGCCTGCAGATGCAGGCTCCAGCAGGTGACGACAGGATCAGTTCCAGATTGCCTTGCCGGCAGCGTCGTGAACCTCGTTCTTCCAGGCCGCTTCGATCAGCTTGGTGACATTGTCCGGCATGGGAACGTAGTCCAGCTGTTCGGCGGCCTTGTCGCCGTTCTTGAACGACCAGGAGAAGAACTGCATGACCTGGCGGCTGTCGGCGGCGTTGTCGGCAGTTTTCTGCAGCAGCACGAAGGTGGCGCCGGTGATGGGCCAGCTGGTGGCACCCGGCTCATCCGTCAGCACTTCGTAGAAGGCCTGGGCCTTGGTCCAGTCGGCATAGGCAGCGGCGGCCTGGAAGGACTTGAGGTCAGGCTGCACGAAACTTCCCGTGCGGTTCTTCATCTGCGCATAGGCCATCTTGGAGGACTTGGCATAGGCATATTCCACATAGCCAATGGCGCCGTTGATGCGCTGCACGTAAGAAGCCACGCCGGCATTGCCCTTGCCGCCCACGCCTTCAGGCCAGGACACGGCAGTGCCGTTGCCGACCTTGGTCTTCCATTCCGGGCTTACCTTGGAGAGGTAGTTGGTGAAGATGAAGGTGGTGCCGGAGCCGTCGGAGCGGCGCACCACGGTGATGTTCTCGTCCACATCCTTGAGCGAAGGATTGAGGCTGACCAGCGCCGGGTCGTTCCACTGCTTGATCTTGCCGAGGTAGATGTCGGCCAGCACGTCGCCGCTCAGCTTGAGGCTGCCGGGCGTGATGCCCTTGAGGTTGATGACCGGAACCACGCCACCCATGATGGCCGGGAACTGCGTCAGGCCCTTGGCATTCAGCTCTTCCTGGGTCAGAGGCATGTCGGAAGCACCGAACTGCACGGTCTTTTCCGTGATCTGCTTGATGCCGCCGCCAGAGCCTATGGCCTGGTAGTTCAGGCCGACATTGCTGCTTTGCTTGTAGCTGTCAGCCCATTTGGAAAAAATCGGGTAGGCAAAAGTGGAGCCGGCACCGGTGATGTCGGCGGCGTGAACGCTGAGGGAAAGTCCCAGTGCAGCCAGAAAGGCCAGCGGGCGAGTTTTTAACAACATGATCAGCCTCTTGGTAGGATTCGGAGAGCGGTCTGATCATAGGTATGAAATATTTCAGATTTGCGTCAGCGTCATCACTGTTTATGGATACGAATCCGTGTGGATATAAGTGGCTGTATATAAAAACAACGTGCCCTTGGCCTTCGGTTCATATGAGTAAGTACGGCTTACCCTTGAGCGGGAACCCGGCATTTCCGGTTTTCATTAGCATAAGCAAAAGAGCAGTTTGAAGCATTGGACCCCTGCTTATCAGGGGAATGACGAATCATTTAGGACGTCATATATATCAACCCCAAAAAAAGGGATTTATATACATAACTTCCTTGTTCTCTTGAGTCGTCGTTTCGGCGAAGGCCGGAACCCATGGTGCGGTGAAAAAATGATAGCCGCATGGATCCCGGCTTTCGCCGGGATGACGAAAGCACTTGAGACGAAAACACTTGAAAGGGAGCACATGTATATGAATCCCCCAAAAAAAACGCCGGCATGTGCCGGCGTTTTTTTTGAAGCATTTTTTCCTGGCGCAGGCAGGATGTTCAGAACCGGTACTTGCCTGCCTGGATATTGGCACCGATTTCCTCGTTGAGCAGCACATACTCGCTGCTTCCGGGCAGCATCACGTAGAGATGTTCATCGCCTATTTGCCTGGGGTCAAAGCCTTCTTTCTTCAGCGTGTTCTTCTGGTACTTGAAGGTGCCCGTGGTTTCCACTGCCTTGCGCACGCGCAGGAAAAGGGGAATGGCATAGGGCGGCAGCTCGCTCTTGAGCAGGGTGAGCAGGCCCGGCAGGTCCAGTTCGGCTTCGCCACAGCCTTCATGCGGCGTGATGGCGGCCATGCCGGCACGGCCATTGGTATTGGGGATTTCCACGCCATAGACCACGGCATCCTGCAGCGGTGCGTGGCCGGTCATGACGTTTTCCACTTCCGTGGTGGACACGTTTTTGCCCTTCCAGCGGAAAGTGTCACCGGTACGGTCCACGAATTGCGCGTGACGGAAGCCGATATTGCGCAGCAGGTCGCCGGTATTGAAATAGCGGTCGCCCTTCACGAAGCCGTCCTTGATGATGCAGGCATCGTTCTTGGCGGGATCGGTATAGCCGTCGAACGGCGTCTTCTCGGTGATCTCACCAATGAGCAGGCCGGCTTCGCCCTTGTCGGCGAGCACGAGGAAGCCTTTCTTGTCACGCACCGGCTTGTCGTTGTCCTTGTCGTACTTGACGATCTTGTAGGGCAGCGGGCAGAAGCCGACGGTGTTGTCGAAATTGAAAAGGTTGGTGAAGCCGATATTGCCTTCGGAGGAGGCATAGAGCTCCAGCACTTCCTCGATGCCGAAACGTTCCTTGAACGGCACCCAGATGCCGGGGCGCAGGCCGTTGCCGATGATTTTCTTCACCAGGTGGTCGCGGTCAGTCGGCTTGGGTGGCAGTTCGTTCAGGTAGCGGCAGAGTTCGCCCACATAACCGAAGGCGGTGGCGCGGTATTTGCGGATATCGTCCCAGAATTCGCGCGCGGAGAATTTGCGACGCATGGCGATGCCGCCGGCGCCGGCGATGGCGCAGCCCCAGCACACGCACATGGCCGTGGCGTGGTAGAAGGGCAGCGTGCAATAAATCACGTCCGTCTTTTTCATCTGCATGGTGTAGCCGAAGCCGCCATAAGCCTTCATCCAGCGGCCATGCGAGAAAATCGCGGCCTTGGGCAGGCCGGTGGTGCCGGAAGTGTAGATGTAGAACAGACCGTCAGTGCTGTAGATCTGCTGCGTGCTGGCTGGATTGGAAATGGGTTGGCCGGCAATTTCCAGGGCGAGATTGCGGTAGCCTTTCGGTGCCTCGCCCGGCGCGCTCAGCGTGTCGGCATCATCCCACCAGAAAAGATTCTTGTGGTCGAATTCGAGATCGCTCAGGACTTCATTGAAGTTGTTCACCAGTTCGGCGCCGACAATCGCCATCTTGGGCTTTACAAGGTTCACGCTGTGAATGAGCACCTTGCCGCTCTGCGAGGTGTTGAGCATGGCGGAAATCACGCCGATCTTGCCGAGGCCGGCTACCGTGGCCAGCAGTTCGGGGCGGTTTTCCACATAGACCGCGACCACATCGCCCTTCTGCAGGCCCTGCGCCTTGAAGAAATGGGCAATGCGGTTCACCCACTGGTTGAACTGGGTATAGGAAAGACGGGTGTCCTTGTAGAGCACGGCGCTGCCATGCGGATTTTCCTGCGTGGCTTTTTCCAGCGCCCAGCCCAGGCCCACGGTCTTGGTGGGATCAGTGTTGGCGGCCAGCACCAGACCCTGGACCATTTTCGGAATCTTGGGCGCGAGGGTGGCAAATTTGCGGGCAAACTGGGTGGGCGTGATGACGTCGTTATGGCTCATTCTGGTGTGTCCTCGGTGGTCCCGGCCGTATGGCAGGAGCCCCGCTGGCATGTTGTTTTTCAGGGAGGAGAGCTGGCAACCACACGGGCGTACCAGCAAAAAACGAGGGCATAAAGTAACCGCGGCAGTGGCCTGATTCAAGCCGAAATTGGGCTTGACATGCAATCTTGTCCGACAATGGAAAGCCTTGCGGCGCGGGCATTTCAGGCGGTTTGGGGTATTGGTCGAGCTCTCCGAAATACCCGTAGGAGCGGCTTCAGCCGCGAACCATTCAAGTAAGAAATGTTCGCGGCTGAAGCCGCTCCTACGGAGGAGGCGGCCAGTCTTCAGT
The DNA here is from genome assembly GCA_030146505.1 of Moraxellaceae bacterium. Taxonomy (GTDB): domain Bacteria; phylum Pseudomonadota; class Gammaproteobacteria; order Pseudomonadales; family Moraxellaceae; genus UBA2031. Next base: position 2,758 of record JASLCO010000016.1, on the reverse strand, counting down.
CGAGGAAGAAGTCTTTCTGCAGCGAGGCTCCGGGTACGCAGGAATAGCCGGATAGATCAGTGATGCCGATACGGGCGAGGGCGCCTTCGTCCAGCAGGGCCTGCCCGGTGAGTTCGCCACGGCCGGTGACCAGAATGGAATGCGCGGCATCGGCCATGATGTCCGGCTTGCGGCTGACGGCCGCGGCCCCTTCGCCGCCCAGATTCACTTCCACCGCCGAGGTGGCGATATAGGTGGCAGGCCACAGCGAATTGCAGGAAATGCCGTAGTCGCGGAATTCCTCGGCCATGCCCAGCGTGAGGATGGTCATGCCGTACTTGGAGACGGTGTAGGGCGAGAAGGGCTTGAGCCAGTGCGGTGCCATGTTCACGGGTGGTGACAGGCTGAGGATGTGGGCGTTGGACGACTTCTTCAGATAAGGCAGGGCCGCCTGCGCACACAGGAAGGTGGCGCGGTGGTTCACATCATTGATGAGGTCGTATTTCTTGGACGGTGTGTGCTCCACGCCCATGAGATTGATGGCGCCGGCATTGTTGACCAGGATGTCTATTCCACCGAAATGCTCGGCCGCTTTCGCCAGGGCTTCGCGGATCTGGTTTTCTTCACGCACATCCACCTGCAGGGCGAGGGCATTGCCGCCAGCCGCTTTCACTTCCTCGGCCACGCTGAAAATTGTGCCCGGCAGCTTGGGGTGCGGCTCTGCCGATTTGGCAGCTATGACGATATTGGCGCCATCACGCGCGGCGCGCAGGGCAATGGCGCGGCCTATGCCGCGGCTGCCACCGGTGATGAAAAGGGTACGGCCTTTCAGTGTGTTTGAAGAAGGGGTGCTCATTTTTCTCTCCTCTGGCTTTACTGTCGTAGCTGGCTGTGACAAATGACGGGGCTGCTGTCTGCGTGGTCATTTGTTTTTCAAAAAAAGCCGCATCACAAGGATGCGGCATCTGTTTCCGTAATCAGTCCTGAATCTGCAAAAGCTGCTGGCGCTTTTTCACCTGCTGCTTTTCACCCACGCTGAGCGAGGCGACGCGGCCATCGCGATTGGCTTTCAGCTGATGCTCGATTTTCATGGCCTCCATCACCGCGAGGGTCTGCCCCTTCTGCACGGCATCACCTTCTTTCACCAGCAGGGTGACGATGGCGCCATCCATGGGCGCGCGCAAGAGGCCGTCACCTTCGGCATCGGCCGAAGCTGCGGGCGCATGCGTGATATCGCTGATGGCGAGATTGCCGCTGGCCCGGTCCAGATACAAGGTATCGCCCTGACGCGCAAAGGCCACACGACGACGCACGCCACCAAACTCGTAACTCAGTACCTGGCTGGCAACATCCAGTACGGTAATGGCCGAGCTGCTGTCAGCAGTCTTCACCGTAAGCACATCGCCTTGCGTCTGCACCGCCAGTGCATGCGTGGTTTCACCCACTTGCAGTTTCAGCGGCGTGGCACCGGCAAGGCCGGTGATGAAACCGGCATCGTGCTTCTCATGCAGGATGAGAGCAGCAGCAATGGCCAGTGATTCGGCATCGGCCATGGCCGGCTTGAGGCTGACATCATCACTGAAATGCTTTTCGATAAAGGCAGTGGAGGTATCGCCGCTGACAAAGACCGGATGACGCAGCAGGTTCACGAGGAACTGCTTGTTATTGTTCACGCCCAGCAACACGGAGTCTTCCACGGCACGCGCCAGCAGGCGCGCGGCATCGCTGCGGGTTTTGCCGTAAGCGATGACCTTGGCCACCATGGGATCGTAATGCGGGCTGACTTCACCGCCGGTATACATGCCGTGATCTATGCGCACACCGGGAAGCCCGGCCGGAATCCAGGACAGTACCGGGCCGGTCTGCGGCAGGAAATTGCTGCCCGGATCCTCGGCATAAAAACGCACTTCGATGGCCGCACCGGTGAGCGTGATTTCATCTTGCGCCAGCGGCAGCTTTTCGCCATTGGCCACGCGCAATTGCCACTCCACGAGATCAAGACCCGTCACGAGCTCGGTGACCGGATGCTCCACCTGCAGGCGGGTATTCATTTCCAGGAAATAGAAATTGCCTTGGGCATCCAGCAGGAATTCCACGGTGCCGGCGCCCACATAATCAACACTCTTGGCAGCCGCCACAGCAGCTTCACCCATCTGCTGGCGCAGTGCGGGTGTCATCACGGGGCAGGGCGCTTCTTCCACCACCTTCTGGTGACGGCGCTGAATGGAGCAATCACGCTCACCGAGATAAACGCAGCCACCATGCGTATCGCCAAAGACCTGGATTTCCACATGACGTGGTGCAATCACGGCTTTTTCCAGAATCAGTTCGCCGGAACCGAAAGCGTTCTGGGCTTCCGAGCGTGCTGTGGCCAATGCGGCTGGCAGTTCTTCTTTCGTATGCACGAGACGCATGCCGCGGCCGCCGCCGCCGGCAGAGGCCTTCACCATCACCGGGAAACCGATGTGGTCGGCTTCCTTGATGAAAACCGCATCGGCCTGGTCAGCGCCTTCATAGCCAGGCACGCAGGGCACGCCGGCTTCAATCATCTTGAGTTTGGAAAGGCGCTTGCTGCCCATGAGCTCGATGGCTTTCGGGGTAGGGCCGATAAAGGTGATGCCCTTGTCGGCACAGGCTTGTGCAAAGCCTTCATTCTCGGAAAGAAAGCCGTAGCCGGGATGCACGGCATCCGCCCCGGATTTCTCGCAGGCTTCCAGAATGGCATCCACACGCAGATAGGATTCGGAAACTTTGGCCGGGCCTATATTCACGGCCTCGT
>JASLCO010000012.1 GCA_030146505.1 Moraxellaceae bacterium | reverse complement strand
ATTGCACGTCAATCTGGGCAAAGGCGTTCTTGAAACGGTTACGCAGCGTCACCAGGCCGTTGAAGATGCCCACGAAGTAGAGGCCTATGCCTGCCAGTACCGCGAGGAAAATCAGCAAACCGATCATGCGGGGTTTCTCCCTGAAAAACCTGTCGCCCGGCCGGGACAGGCACGGCCGCAAAATAACAGCGCGGGCGCGCAGCGCCTAGCGGGGAAATACGCAGAAGGGCTTTGCCGGGACGGGCGGAGCCGTGAAATGCCAAGTGGTTGGCAGCCGGCGGAGCCAGGCTGCCAACCACGCATCAGACGAAACTGAGCCGGAAGTAGTGGTCCACCAGCAGCAACAGGAAAAGCAGGAAGAGATAGGTGATGGAATAACCGAAGGTCTTCATGGGGACTTTCGGGTCGTTGCGGAACTTGAGGCGCAGGGCATAGGCCAGGAAGATCGCACCCAGCACGCTGGAGCCGGCCAGGTAAATCAGTCCGCTCATGCCGGTGAGCCAGGGCAGCAAGGCGGTGAGCAGCAGGATGACGGTGTAGAGCAGCACCGACGTCTTGGTGAACTCGAGGCCATGCGTGACCGGCAGCATGGGAATGTCGGCCTTGGCGTATTCATCACGGCGGTGGATGGCCAGCGCCCAGAAATGCGGCGGTGTCCAGGCAAAAATGATGAGCACCAGCAAGAGTGCATGGGGATGCACCTGGCCTGTCACGGCAGTCCAGCCCAGCAGCGGCGGAATGGCGCCGGCGAGACCGCCGATCACGATGTTCTGCGGCGTGGCCCGCTTGAGCCAGAGCGTGTAGACGAAGGCATAGCCGACGATGCCGAAGAAGGTCAGCACTGCGGTCAGGCGATTGATGAAGACATCCAGGATCAGCAGCGACAGCACGCACAGCACGGCGGCAAACAGCAGCGCGGCGCGGGTGTTCACCCGGCCTTCCACCAGCGGACGGTTCTGGGTACGCGCCATGATGGCGTCAATGCGCTGGTCCATGACCTGGTTGACCACGGCCGAGGCCATCATGGACAAGGCCAGGCCCAGCGTGCCCAGCGTGAGCACGCGCAGCGGCACCATGGCTGGCGTGGCCAGGAACATGCCGATGACGGCCGTGACCATCAGCAGGGCCACCACGCCCGGTTTGGTCAGTTCCCAGTAGGCACGCCACAGCGGTTTTTCCATAGCGGTTTTCTCGGCGGATTTTTCTGCAAGCGTCGTCATGATTTTTTTCGCTCCGTGCGCACGGGCTGGCGGCCACGGCGAGCCGGACGGGCAAGCTTTACCGGCTGTGGCGCGCGCTCCTGCCCCAGGCTGAAAGCCAGCGCCACCAGAACCTGCAGGAGCAGCAGCGCCACCACGTTGTGGGCCACGGCCACGGCCAGCGGCAGATGGAAGACGATATTGGAGGCGCCGAGGCCCAGTTGCAGTGCCAGCACCAGCAGCAAGAGCCAGGCAAAACGGCGGTAGCGGCCGGGGCCCCGCGCCAGCAAAAGCACGGCCAGCAGCAGGAGCAGCGTTGCCGTCACCATGGCGCCGAGACGGTGGCTGACATGGATCGTGAGCTTGGCTGCGGCATCCAGATGCGGGGCGAATTCATAGGTCGTGCCGGCATAGGTATGGATGGCGAAAGCCTCAGGGAAATCCAGAAGCTGCGCCCAGCCTTCCTGGCAGACCGGCAGGCCGGTGCACATCGTGGCGGCGTAGTTCGAGGCCGTCCAGCCACCCAGAGCGATCTGCAGCACCAGCACGATGATGGCCAGCAGGACGACGGGCAGCAGCTTGCGCGCCGCCACGTTGCCGCTGCTGCGCAGGAAGGGCGACAGGCGCAGGGCCAGCAGGAAAAGCGCGGTAAAGGTGGCGAAACCGAAGAGCAGATGGCCGGTGACCACGGGCGGAAAGAGCTTCATGGTCACTGTCCAGGCGCCGAACGCCCCCTGCAGGCAGACCAGCAGGAACAGGAAGACCGTATGCCTGACCGGCAGGCCGGGCTCGCGGCGTGCATACAGGGCCAGCGCGGCCATCAGGGTGATGACAAGGCCGATGGTGGAAGCGAAATAGCGGTGTATGGTTTCCGGCCAGGCCTTGTGCGCCACCACGGGCTGGTCCGGATAAAGCGCGTTGGCGGCCGCCACGTCATGCGCGTGGGTCGGCACGGTCAGCATGCCATAGCAGGTGGGCCAGTCGGGACAGCCAAGACCGGCATCGGACAGGCGCGTCCAAGCACCCAGCCCCACCACGGTGGCAGTAATCAGCACGCCGATGACGGCAAGCCGCGTCATCCAGAGCCGCGCCGGGCTCAGCAGGGGAAAAGTCGAGTTAGCCAATTCGGGAGTTCTTCAAGAGTTTGCGCAGGTCATCAAGCGTGTCTTCCGCCTTGATGATGGAGGTTTTTTCATCCGCTTCCGGCGGATAGGCCAGCATGATCCAGCCCATGGGATCCATGAGGTAGAGCAATCCGGCCTGGCTGGCCCTGACTGTCGCTCCGGCCAGGACGGCATCCACGTCGGAGGCCTGTGCCCGGACGCGGACAAAGCCGGCAAATTCCTTTTGCAGCAAGGCTTCGGTGTCGGATGACGGTGCCGCCGTCAGCACCAGCAGCGCACGCAGGCGGTCGCCATCACGCCCCAGTGCCCGCGGGCTCTGGCGCATCTGGAAAAGCCGGTTGCGGCAGGCGGCGGTGCAGTCGGCCGGCAACACATACACCATCCACCAGTGCTCTTGGGCAAAGTCGGCCGGCAGGGTTTGCTGCCCGGCATCAAGGGCTTTCAAATCCGCCAGCGCCACCGGCGGCTGCAGGAGCTGCCCCTTGTTGGTCTGGCCACCGCGGTACCAGCCGTGCTTGTAGGCCAGGTCGCCCAAGACAAAAGGAAGGACAAAGCTGGCCAGGAGAACCAGCAGCAGGCCGCGGTTCTTGCGCACCTGTGCAGGATTCGGGCTGCCGGCCGGAATCTGTTCACTCATCGTTTCGACTACCGCTCTTGCGCAGGTTCAGCGCCACCAGTACCACCAGCACGGTGAAGGCCAGGCTGAACCACTGGAAGGCATAGGCCCGGTGTTTTTCCGGCGGCATGCCAAGGCGTGCCGCCGGCGACCAGTCGCGCCGAAAACCATCGGGCGCGGCTGCATCCAGCCGGATTACAAAGGGGCGCAATTGTACACCAAGCGCCGCCGATAACGGCGACATCTCCAGACGGGACACGCGCAATGGACGTTGCCGATAATCCGGCTGGCCCACCGTGAAATACGGCGAGGGCATGGCCACCGTGCCGGTCAGAGCCAAGGCTTCCGCCGCAGGTATGGGCGGCAGATGCTGGAAATCGTCCCCCACGGGAATCCAGCCACGGTTGACCAGGATGCCCTGGCGATCACCGTCGGGGAAAAAAACCGTGTAGACATGGAAACCGGCCACCGGGCCATTGGGCTGGTTGTCGAGATAAACGAGACGACTGTTGTCGTAATGACCGGCCAGCTGCACCGGGAAATCCTCGACATCACCCCCTTTTGCCAGCAGTTCCGGCAGGCCCAGCCGGGCGCCAAGAAGACGTGCCTCGTAGCGTGCCGTCATCTGCTCTTTTTCCACCGCCCGGCCAAGCTGCCAGAAACCCAGCCGGCAAAACAGGGCCATGCCCAGCAACGCGAGCAGCAGCATGCCAAGACTGGGTTGCCACACCCTGGAACCCAGCGGCACCCGCAATTGCCTGGTGAGCCATGTGCGCATCAAATACACTCCCCGCCAGCCCGCCACGGCGCGGCCATGCTCCGGAAAAAGGTAGTCATCATGTGGATCAAGATCATCGTGCTTCTGGCCATGCTGGCGGTACTCTTCAGCCTCTTTACCGCGCTTTACCACCTGATGAAGGGTGGTCCCGGCGAATCACAGAAAACACTGAAATTCCTCATCTGGCGGCTGGGAATTTCCATCGCCATTTTCCTCGGCCTCTATCTTGCCTCCGTTTTCGGCCTCATCGCGCCCCACGGCATGCCCACGATACAGCCACCTGCCGCGGAAACCGCGCCGAAGTAAGGACCACCAACACGTCTCCGGACTGGCCCCGCCACGCGCTGCATTGGAATGCAAAAAAGCCCGGAAAATCCGGGCTTTTTTGTGCGTGCTGCGTAAGCAGTTCTGTTCAAGGTCTTGCGAGCCAGAGGCCGGCCGGCAAGGAAAACAGGAGAATCAGAACCAGTAGACCGCCACGAAGAGGAACAGCCACACCACGTCCACGAAGTGCCAGTACCAGGCAGCCGCCTCGAAGGCAAAGTGGTTGTCCGGTGTCAGGTGGCCCTTCAGCGTGCGGAGGAACATCACGATGAGCATGATGGTGCCGATGGTCACATGCAGGCCATGGAAACCGGTCAGCATGAAGAAGGTGGAACCGTAGATGCCGGACTTCAGCGTGAGGCCCATATGCGTGTAGGCATGGATGTATTCCTCGGCCTGCAAGCCCAGGAAGATGAGGCCCAGAATGAAAGTGGCGGCGAGGAAATTGCGCTGCTTGGCGCGGTCACCGGCCAGCAGGGCATGATGCGAGATCGTCAGCGTCACCGAGGAGGTGAGCAGCAGCAGCGTATTGATGAAGGGCAGGCCCCAGGGATTCATGGCCTCGGTGTGCACGCCACCCGGCGTCTTCACCAGCGGCCACATGGCCTGGAAATCCGGCCACAGCAGTTCATGCGTCATCATGCCGCGGGCACCATCACCACCCAGCCAGGGCACAACCAGCCAACGGGCATAGAACAGGGCGCCAAAGAAGGCGCCGAAGAACATCACTTCGGAGAAGATGAACCAGGTCATGCCCTGACGGTAGGAGCGGTCCATCTGTACGGAGTTCTTGTTGCCCAGGCTCTCGCGGATGGTGTCGCCGAACCAGTTCCACATCAGGAAGAAGACACCGAAAAGACCGATGGGGAAAAGCCACCAGAAGGAACCGGCACCGTTGGCCTGCAGACCATGGCTGAGGTCGGTCACGCCGTGGCCCTGGATCAGGTTGCCCGCACCGATGACCAGGATGAAAAGAATGAAAGAGCCCAGCATGGGCCAGGGGCTGGAGGCCGGCACATAGTAACGGGTCGGCTTCTCGCCTGTCGCGGCAGCGGGGCTGTGGTGCTCGGACATCGTTTGTCTCCCTTGCGTTCAGGGTTTGTTCATGTTGTAAAACTTGTAGGAGAGCGTGATGGTGGTGATGTGGGGCGGAAGCGCCGGGTCTATGTAGAAGACCATGGGCATTTCCTTTTCTTCACCGCCATCCAGGCGCTGCTCCCGGAAACAGAAGCATTCCGTCTTCTTGAAATACCGGGCGGCATCATTCGGTGAAATGGAAGGGACCGCCCTCCCCGTCACCGCCTTGCCATCCAGGTTCTTCACGTAAAACATCGTTTTCGTGATTTCCCCCGGATGGACCCGGACAGCAGGCTGGCCCTTGCGGAACTCCCAGGGCAAAGCCTCATCCGTGTCCACCAGAAACTCCACGTTCACTGTCCGCGAATCATCTTCGCGCACTGCCGCGGATGCTGCCTGGTTCGAGCTTTTGCCATTGAGACCGGTGATCTCGCAAAAGACATCGTAAATCGGCGGCATGACGAAGACGGCAAAGATGAACATTCCCACCACGACCAGGCCGAGACGGACCAGCAGGCGCCGGTTCTTCTCGGCAACGGTGGGTTCACGCTTTTCCGCTTCTTCTGTCATACCGTCACAGCATCTCGGGAGTGACAGGCATCCTTGCCCGTATTGCCATCAGATCCTGCTTACTTGACGACAGGAGGATCTTCAAAGGTGTGGTAAGGAGCCGGGCTGGGCACGGTCCACTCCAGGCCTTCGGCACCATCCCAGGGCTTGGCTTCGGCCTTCGGTCCCTTCTTGGCGGTGAGCAGCACGGCCAGGAAAAGCAGTTGGCTGGCACCAAACCAGAAACCGCCAATGGAAATCCAGAAATTGAGATCGGCAAACTGCTGCGGATAGTCGGCATAACGACGCGGCATGCCGGCCAGGCCCACGAAGTGCATGGGGAAGAACAGCAGGTTCACCGACAGCAGCGAATTCCAGAAATGCAGTTTGGCCAGCGTGGTGTTGTACATGTGACCGGTCCACTTCGGCAGCCAGTAGTAGGCGCCGGCAAACATGGAGAACAGGGCACCGGACACCAGCACGTAATGGAAATGCGCCACCACGAAATAGGCATCCTGGTACTGCTGGTCAGCTGGCGTGATGGCCAGCATCAGGCCGGAGAAACCGCCGATGGAAAAGAGGATCACGAAAGCGATGGCGAAGAGCATGGGCGCTTCGAACGTCATCGAGCCCTTCCACATGGTGGCAACCCAGTTGAACACCTTCACACCGGTAGGCACGGAGATGAGCATGGTCATGTACATGTAGAAGAGGGCGCCGGCGAGAGGCAGACCCGTGGTGAACATGTGATGCGCCCACACCACGAAGGACAGCAATGCAATCGAAGCCGTGGCGTACACCATGGAGGCATAACCAAACAGCGGCTTGCGGGCAAAGGTCGGAATCACGGCCGAGACGATACCGAAGGACGGCAGGATCATGATGTAGACCTCGGGATGCCCGAAGAACCAGAACACATGCTGGAACATCACGGGATCACCACCACCGGCGGCATCGAAGAAACTGGTGCCGAAATGACGGTCGGTCAGCATCATGGTCACGGCACCGGCCAGAACCGGCATCACGGCAATCAGCAGGAAGGCGGTGATGAGCCAGGTCCACACGAACAGCGGCATCTTCATGAAGGTCATGCCGGGGGCGCGCAGGTTGAAAATCGTCACGACCACGTTGATGGCGCCGAGAATGGAAGAAATACCCATCAGGTGCACGGAGAAGATGAAGAAGTCGGTGCTGGCCGGAGCAAACTTGGTCGACAGCGGCGCGTAGAAGGTCCAGCCGAAATTCGGTGCCGCACCATGGCCGAGGATGGACATGATGACGGAGAAAATCAGGATGCTGAACGCAAAGGGCAGCAGCCAGAAGCTGAACAGGTTGAGACGCGGCAGCGCCATGTCGGGCGCGCCTATCATCATGGGCACCATCCAGTTAGCAAAGCCCGTGAAGGCCGGCATGATGGCGCCGAAGACCATGATGAGGCCGTGCACGGTCGTCATCTGGTTAAAGAAATCCGGCTGCACCAGCTGCAGGCCGGGATACATGAGCTCGGCACGTATGACCATGGCGGCAGAGCCGCCGCAGAGCAGCATGATGAAAGCGAAGATCAGGTACATCGAACCAATGTCTTTGTGGTTTGAGGTAGTGAACATGCGCTTCCAGAACGGCGCCAGTTCGTGGTGGTGATCGTCGTGATGATCGTGGGAAGCAGCGTGACCCATTTCTATTCTCTCCCCTGATTACTTGGAAGCGGCGGCAACGTCGGAAGGCTGCACGAGATCACCCGTGTTGTTGCCCCATGCGTTGCGTTCGTAGGTGATGACGGCAGCCAGCTCCTTGGGAGTCAGGATGCCCTTCCAGGCCGGCATGGCATTCTTGCCATGCACGACAAGGCTGATGTGGGTATCCACATGGGCCTTGTCGGTTGCAATCTTGGAGCCCTTGAGGGCCGGGAACATCGGGGGCAGGCCGGTACCACCAACCTGGTGGCAGGCGGCGCAGTGGCTGTTGTAGACCTCTTCACCCAGCTTGCTGGCTTCGGCCACATCGGCAAACTTGTAGTCGGCAGAATTGGCAGCAGCCTTGGCTTCTTCTTCGGCCTTGACCTTGGCATCCTTCAGCCATGCCTCGAAATCGGCAGCGGACTTGGCTTCCACCACGATGGGCATGAAGGCGTGGTCCTTGCCGCAAAGCTCGGCGCAACGACCGCGGTACACACCTTCCTTGCCGGCAGGCACATCGGTCCAGATTTCATTGATGAAGCCGGGAATGGCGTCGCGCTTGAGCGCGAAATCCGGCACCCACCAGGCATGGATGACATCATCGGAGGTGACGAGGAAACGCACCTTCTTGCCGGTGGGAATGACCAGGGGCTTGTCCACTTCCAGCAGGTAATGCGGGCTCTTCTCGAAATCGGGCTGGTTCTGGCTCATGTTGAACAGGCCCTTGCCCTGGTGCTCATACTGCTCGCGCGGTGTGGACAGCACGGAGTAATAGGCAAGACCTACGTCCTTTTCCTTGTCATAGGACAGGTATTCGTAATGCCATTTCCACTGCGAGCCGGTCACGCGGATGGTGAGCTCGGCATCGCCGGTATCGCTCATGGCAATCAGCACACGCGTGGCGGGCACGGCCATGACGATGAGGATGACGAAGGGAATGACCGTCCAGATGATTTCCACCAGCGTGCTTTCATGGAAATCGGCGGCCTTGGCGCCGCGGGATTTACGGTGATGGAAGATGGAGTAGAACATCACGCCGAACACACCAATGCCGATGGCAATGCATATGTACAGCATGAAGCGGTGAAGCTTGAAAACCTGATGACTGATCTCCGTGACACCCGGCGTCATGTCGAGCTGGATGGCCATGGCCGTGGAGGCCAGCATCAGCATGGCAAACGCCACGCCGGCACGGAAGATAAGAGATGACCGCATGCGTCTACTCCCGTTTTTTGCGCGGCGGGGACGCCTGAGTTCACCCCCGCCTTATTTTTGAACCTGACATGCAGGCATGCCAAGTCGTACCCGTTAAATCCGGAACACATGAAAAAAACGACCCGGCCACCGCGACCAGGCGGAGGCTCGGCATGTGCCTTTTTCA
>JASLCO010000003.1 GCA_030146505.1 Moraxellaceae bacterium | reverse complement strand
ATTGCAGAGCAGGGGTCAGCGTTGCGAGGGCATCTCTACAAGCTGCGTATCCACAATGCTGAGCTTTCGGTCAGCCAGCCCAATAGTGATGAGGTTGCCATGACGGCGTCGCTTAGCCTCAATGGGTTGCTGGTTTCTGCGGGTGATGCCTGGTGGATGTTTGCCCCCGATATTCGCGATCTCTCGCATCCCGCCATTCTTATTTCCGATGATACGGGTGGGGCCTGGAGTTATTCCTTCGATTTTTCCGGCCTCCTGGCTGGCTTGTGAACGGTTTGGTCTGAGGAAAAAGCCCCGCATCGCGGGGCTTTTTTATGCCCTTCACCTGCATGGCCGGCCCCGGTATAGTCGCCACTCTCGTTGCGTTACCGCCTTCGGAGCCTTGGCCACTGTGTCGGGGCCGTCCGGTTGATCAGGCAAGTCTGCCCGTCGCCGGGGGTAAACCTCCGTGGCACCGCAATCTCGATGACATGTGGCCACTCGTTGCGGCCACCACTGCTGAAGGATGGAAACATGCCTGCAATCACCCTCCCGGACGGGTCTGTCCGCACTTTCGATCATTCTGTTTCCGTGGCTGAAGTCGCTGCCTCCATAGGCGCGGGTCTGGCCAAGGCCACTGTCGCCGGCAAGGTTGACGGCAAGCTGGTCGATGCCTGCGATCTCATTGATCACGATGCATCGCTGCAGATCATCACGCCCAAGGACGAAGAAGGGCTGGAGATCATCCGTCACTCCTGCGCGCATCTGGTTGGCCATGCGGTGAAGCAGCTTTATCCGACGGCCAAGATGGTGATCGGCCCGGTGATTGCCGAGGGTTTCTATTACGACATCTGGTTCGAGCGCCCGTTTACGCCGGACGATATGGCGGCCATTGAAAAGCGCATGGTCCAGCTCATCGACAAGGACTACGACGTCATCAAGAAGATGACGCCGCGTGCGGAAGTGATTGAAGTCTTCAAGTCGCGTGGCGAGGACTACAAGCTGCGTCTGGTGGATGACATGCCGGACGAAAAGGCCATGGGCCTCTACTACCACGAAGAATACGTGGACATGTGCCGTGGCCCGCACGTGCCCAATACCCGTTTCCTGAAAGCCTTCAAGCTCACCAAGATTTCCGGTGCCTACTGGCGCGGCGACTCCAAGAACGAGCAGTTGCAGCGTATCTATGGCACGGCCTGGGCGGACAAGAAGCAGCTGGCCGCTTATGTGCAGCGTATAGAAGAAGCGGAAAAGCGCGACCACCGCCGCATCGGCAAGCAGCTCGACCTTTTCCATCTGCAGGAAGAGGCGCCGGGCATGGTGTTCTGGCACCCCAATGGCTGGACCGTGTATCAGGTGCTGGAGCAGTACATGCGTCAGACCCAGCATGCCAACGGCTATGTGGAAGTGCGTACGCCGCAGGTGGTGGATCGCGTGCTATGGGAGAAGTCCGGGCACTGGTCCAACTATGCCGAAAACATGTTCACCACGGCTTCCGAGTCGCGCGACTACGCCGTCAAGCCCATGAACTGTCCCTGCCATGTGCAGATTTTCAACCAGGGTCTGAAGAGCTATCGCGACCTGCCGCTGCGTCTGGCCGAGTTCGGTGCCTGCCACCGTAATGAGCCCTCTGGCGCCTTGCACGGCATCATGCGTGTGCGCGGCTTTACCCAGGATGATGCCCACATCTTCTGTACCGAAGAGCAGGTGAGCAAAGAAGCGGCTGACTTCATCAAGCTGACCCTCAAGGTCTATGCCGACTTCGGCTTTACCGACATCGCCATGAAGCTCTCCACCCGTCCCGCCAAGCGCGTGGGCTCGGACGAGCTTTGGGATCGGGCCGAAGGTGCGCTGGCGGCGGCGCTCAATGAATCGGGCCTGGACTGGGAATACCAGCCGGGCGAGGGCGCCTTCTACGGCCCCAAGATAGAGTTCACCCTGAAGGACGTGTTGGGCCGTAACTGGCAGTGCGGCACTTTGCAATACGACCCCAACCTGCCGGAGCGTCTGGACGCCAGCTATATCGCTGAAGACAACTCCCGTCAGCGCCCGGTCATGCTGCACCGCGCCATCCTGGGTTCCTTCGAGCGCTTCATCGGCATGCTGATTGAGCACTATGCCGGCTCCTTCCCGGCCTGGCTGGCACCCGTGCAAGCCGTGGTCATGGGCATCACCGATGCGCAAGGCGAGGGGGTCAAGCGGGTAGAGGAGGCCCTGAAAAACAAGGGTTTCAGGGCTATTGCGGACTTGAGAAACGAGAAAATCGGCTTTAAGATTCGCGACCGCACCCTACAGCGCATCCCTTACCTGCTGGTAATCGGTGAGCGCGAGCTGGAATCCGGCACCGTGTCTGTACGTACCCGCAAGGGCGAAGACCTGGGCAGCATGTCGATAGACGACTTCGCTTCCCGTCTTGCCGCGGATATAACGCAGCGCGGGCGTTTTGTTTTGGAGAATGGAAATAGCGATCAAGCCTGAACGTAGCAGCGCCCCTGCTAAAGAGAAGCGTCCTGCCATCAATGCAGAAATTCGTGCTCGCGAAGTACGTCTCGTTGATCAGGAAGGCAAGCAGGCCGGCATTGTGCCGCTGCGCGATGCTCTGGCAGCGGCGGAAGCTGTCGAACTGGATCTGGTGGAAATTGTTCCTGATGCCGAGCCACCTGTGTGCCGCATCATGGACTACGGCAAGCACGTCTTCGAGCAGAAACAGCAGAAGAAAGAAGCCAAGAAGAAGCAGCACCAGGTCCAGATCAAGGAGATCAAGCTGCGTCCGGGTACGGAAGAGGCGGATTACCAGGTCAAACTGCGTTCCGTCATCCGCTTTCTCGAAGACGGCGACAAGGCAAAAATCACGCTCCGCTTCCGCGGACGTGAAATGGCTCACCAGGAGCTTGGCATGAAGCAGCTGCAACGCTTCGAGGTCGACCTGGCTGATATCGGCACTGTGGAACAGTCGCCGAAGATGGAAGGGAAGATGATGCATATGCTCATCGGCCCCAAGAAAAAGAAATAAGGCGGAAGGATTCTGCTGCGTTTCTTACCCCCAGGCCGGACTGATCGCCGTGCTGAAGGGGTCACTTAACGAGGTTCATCATGCCCAAGATCAAGACTAAACGCGGCGCTGCCAAGCGCTTCGTGAAGACTGCAAACGGCTTCAAGCGTAAGCAGGCCTTCAAGCGCCATATCCTGACGAAGAAGTCTGCAAAGCGTATTCGTCAGCTCCGTCCGATGACCATGGTTCACGTGAGCGATGTTGCTCGTGTGGAACGCATGCTGCCCAACCACTGACGGAGGAATAGATAAATGGCTCGTGTAAAACGTGGTGTTATCGCCCATCGTCGTCACAAGAAGGTTCTCGAGCGTGCAAAGGGTTACTACGGTGCCCGTTCGCGCGTGTATCGCGTTGCTTTCCAGGCTGTCATCAAGGCCGGTCAGTACGCCTACCGTGACCGCCGTCAACGCAAGCGCCAGTTCCGTGCGCTGTGGAT